>JBPPMG010000165.1:0-2509 GCA_051305935.1 Thermoanaerobaculia bacterium | reverse complement strand
TGTCAACGGGAGCGTGGCACACGAGGACGGACGAAGCGATAGGTCACCGCCCTCATTGACGCGAATGCCTCTTTGCGGATGTCAACGCGTCAGAAAGGCCCCGGCGGGCAAAGAACGCCGGGGCCACTTTTTTTAAGGCAGAAGTCAGAAGGCAGAAGGCAGAAGTAAAGTCAAAGCCGAGATCGTGCAGCTTTTGGTTTTGATCTTACTTCTGCCTTCTGCCTTCTGCCTTGCTTCTCTCTACGCTCCCTCGCGCACTGCCCGGAGCGCTCTCACGAACTCGGCGCGATCGTACTCGTCGGGGTAGGCGGCGCGGTCGAGGATGCGGTACATCGAGTCGATGTTCCTCACCAGGTCGCTGCGGATCAGCGCCGGGTTCGCCCTCACGAGGTAATTGCTGATGCTGACCAGGGCGTAGGTCGCCTGCTCGGCGTCCTGCCGGTCCCAGGAGCTCATCGCCGGATCGGCCGCGATGCGGCGGATCAGGTCGCGGATCTCCCGCTCGCCCCAGTTCGCGCTCTCGATCCTCGGAACGAGGCGGTCGAGTCGCGCGCTCACCGCCCGCGCGGCCGCGGCCGCCGCCTGCGAGTTGCGCATCCGCGCGATCTCGCGGCCAAGGTTGCGCACGTCCGCTTCCAGGGCTTTCTCCTCCTCGGGTGCGACGGCGGCGACGAGATGGCGGAGAGCGATCCAGCGCGCACTTCCCCAGAGCGGGAGCCCTGCGGTGTCAGGGAAACCGCGCTCCTGCCGCCACGCTCCCTCGCGAAGCGGATGGTGGCAACCGGCGCAGCTCATCTGCGCGAACTCCGGCCAGCGCTCGTCACCCGCGATCCACGCCGCGTTCCGCGCGCTCTCGTTGAAGGTCACTGCCTGTCCCACTGCCCACGCGCGGAATCCGTGCGTCGTATCGGCGGGATCTTCTTTCCAGTGAGGTGGAACGTGACGGCTCTCGGTGAAGTTGTCGAGCTCGAACGTGAGGATCGGATGTCCGGCCGCGATCAGCTCGTGGTCGACGATCTGTCCCGGTTTGCCCATGTGGCAGGCGAGGCAGGTGCGGGCGCGGGTGGGGAGGTGGCGGAGGTCGATCATCCCGGCGCGGACGGAGTCCTCGTGGGTCCACCCTTCCTCGACGTGGCGGGCGCGCCAGCCGCTGGCGGGTCCGTGACACGACTCGCACGACACGCCGTCGGTCAGTTCGACGGTGCCGGCCTGTTGGGACTCGGACACGTTCAGGGCGTGGCAGTCGAGGCAGACCTTCGATCTCTCGGCTGGCTGCGGCAGCCCGAGGTTGCGCGCGATGCGGCGAGAGCGGGGGAGAAGGAGAGCTTCGTACGCGCGGACATGACTCGGAGAGCCCGCATGCACCCAGGTGTCGTACTCGTTCATGAGAACGTTCGCGTTCTCGACGGGTGCGGGGCTTCCGTGGCAACCGCTGCCGGCGCAGGAGACGACGCCGAGGTAGAGGCCCGGCTGTGTGGGACCCTGAACCGGGGCGCTCGACACGGGGGGCTGCTGCATCATCGCGAGCAGTGCGGCGAGGAGCGGGATGAGCGAACCGCTGATCATCGGCTGTTCTCCTTGGTGGCGCGAATCGATTCTCCGAGCGGAAGTGGTGGAGTGTCCGGTCCCGGGTTGACTGTGAAGAGCGCTCCGTTGCGCAGGTAGAGGCGCTGCATCTCCTCGAGGTTCATCGGTCTCGCTCCGAGACGGTTGAAGATCGCGACCTGGTTGCCGCTCTCGTCGGCCGCGCGGTCGCGATCGAGACCCTTGGAGATGGCGCGCGCCACCCCTTTGACGTGGCGATGGGCAATGAGACGCGGCTCGGTCGCGGGAGAGAACCCGGCGAAGCCGGGCGTGGTCGCCGGCGAGGTGAGCTGGAGGACCTCGAGTCCGTGGCTGCCGTTCGCGACGTAGGCGAACAGGCTCGCATTGGTCGAGCCGACCTTCACGTCGTAAACGTCATCCAGCCTGCCGTCGGCGTCGTACATCCGCTCGAGCCGCGGTCTGTCGGGTCTCTCGACGTCGACGATTGCGATCCCGTTCTGTCCGGCGGCGATCCAGGCGTAGGTGCGTGCGACGTAGAGGTTGCGCGCGTCCTCGACCGGCAGCCGCGCGGCCAGCTTCGGCCGGCGCGGATCGGTGATGTCGACCACCGCGAGCCCCGCCGCATCGGTCACGAATGCGTAGCGGAACTGCACCGCAACGCCGGTGCCCTTCGAGATCTCCGGAACCGTGGCGACGATCTGCGGCTCGAGAGGAGTCGAGAAGTCGACGATGACGAGGCCGCCGTCGGCCACGACGTATGCGTAGTTGCCGGCAATCGTCAGGTTCGTCGCCCCCGTGAGCGCGCCGTCCGGGTTGAAGGTGAGCGCCCGGCTGAGGAAGTTGTTCTCCGGATCGCCGTCGGTCAGTTCGACGGTGCCGGCCTGTTGGGACTCGGACACGTTCAGGGCGTGGCAGTCGAGGCAGACCTTCGATCTCTCGGCTGGCTGCGGCAGCCCGAGGTTGC
>JBPPMG010000150.1:0-14488 GCA_051305935.1 Thermoanaerobaculia bacterium | reverse complement strand
CTTCGAAGCAGGAACGGCCATCCAAAATCGTCTAACAACTAACAACTAACAACTAACAACTAACAACAAACAGCCCCCCTCACACCAGCCCTTTCTCTTGCGCGAGGAGCGTCAGCTCGACGCGGCCCTTGACGCCGAGTTTCTCGTAGATCGAGTGCAGGTAGGACTTGACCGTGCCTTCAGTGATCGTGAGCTTTTCGGCGATTTCCTTGTTGCGCAGTCCTTTCGCGACCATGCGGACGACGTCGGTCTCGCGAGGGGAGAGGAGGTTCTCGAGTTCGCGGCGCGCTTCGCGGCGGCTCATCGAGCGCGAGGTCGCCGCCGCGACGAGTGCAGGGTCGACGGCGCGAAGGCCCATCGCGACGCGGCGTAGCGCGTCGATGAGCTGGGTCGATGCCGACTCCTTGAGTACGAGCCCCCAGACGCCCAGCTCGACGGCTTCCATCACGCCGTCGTCGTCGAGCGTGGCGGTGAGGATGACGACCTTCGTCGGCAGCCCTTCGCGGATCATCTCGCGCATGACCGAGAGTCCGTCCTTCTTCGGCATCTGCACGTCGAGGACCATGATGTCCGGCTTGAGTGTGCGAACGGCGTCGAGCGCCTTCACGCCGTCGTTCACGGCTGCCACGAGCTCGAACTCGCTCTGGCGTTTGAACAACTGGGAGAGACCCTCGATGATGATCGGGTGGTCGTCCGCGATGACGATTCTCTTCATGCGTTGCCTTTCCATCCGAGCGGCAGCGTGATCTCGAGCCGGAGTCCCGCGTCGGTCGAGTCGAGGATCGCATCGCCGTTGAGCGATGCGATGCGCTCGCCAAGAACCGCGGGACCCTGCTTCCGCGCGCTGAGCTCGATGAGATTGTACCGCCCCTTCATGGGAAGCCCCTTCCCGTTGTCTACGACGACGATGCGCAGCGAGTCGCCGTCGCTCCCGACACGCACGATCACGCGGCTGGCCTCACCGTGCTTGGCGGAGTTGTTGAGCGCCTCGGAAATGATGCGGTAGGTCTCCCACCCCAGCGATTCGCTGATCAACTGTTCCATCGGCTCCAGTTCGACGGTCGTCTCGATACCCCACTGCTCGCGCAGACGGCGCGCGAGCTCGTCGACCCGCTCGCGAAAATTGAATCGCTCCTCGATGCGCCTCACGCGCGGGCCCGGGCGCAGCTTTTCGAGGTACGAGCGAAGCTCGCGCTGGTCCGCCATGAGCATCGCCTGGATCTGTGTGATCACCTTCCGCGCCTGTTCGCGATCCTCCTCGAGCGTCTGGTGGACGTTCTCGAGCTGGAGGACGATTCCGGTGAAGGACTGGAGGAGCCCGTCATGGAGATCGCGGGCGACCTGGAGCATCTTCTCGCCGACCGCGGCGGAGCGCGCCCGCTGCATCGAGAAGTACTGGTCGAATCGGGAGCTGATCGTCGACGCCACGATCTCGGCGAGGAAGCGATCGATGCGGGCGGGATTCAGCAGGAACAGGCGGCCGTCGAGCGAGTCTCCGGCGAGCGCGAGCGATAGGATCGGGCGCATCTCGAAGCGCAGGGCGAGCTCGCGATGGACGACCGGCCCGTCGATCTGCGTGGGGTAGCAGTCGGTGCCGAACGAGACGACCTGCTCGGCGGCAACCGCGTCGGGGGTGTGAAAGTGAAGCCCGTCGAGGCGAGGGTCGACGACCGGGTCGTAACGAACCTCGACGCGCTCGGAGATCTCCGAGCCGTCATGCCAGAAGTCTACGTGCTGCCACGGCTCGTCGCTCTCTTCCCAGACCAGCACGGCGCGATGCGCGCCGAAAATCGAGCACGAACGCGCGATCGCCTCCTGGATCATCTGCGGCTCGGCGGCCGGCAGCGGGCTTCGCAGCCATTGCGAGACAAGGAGCGTACGTTCGAGCCTGTCCACGAGGCGCAGATGGTATCGCAACGGCGTCCGGGGAGATGTCACCGGACGGTGGTGGTTTACACCCTGGCCAGGTCACGTGCGCCGGAGCTGCCAGGGACGGGTTTCCGTCCCACGAAGGTTGGTCCGCGCTCCACCGCCGTGTCCGCGCCAGCCGGCAGCGCTGCTCGGCATTCGCTCGAGCTCGTCCAGGAGCGAGTCGAGCCACTCCCCGATCGAAGCGGGCCGCTCGGACGGGTCGCGCGCGAGTGCCGCGGCGAATGCTTCGTCGAGCTGCGGCGAAACGCCTTCGAGCACCGACGAGAGTCGCGGCCGCGGCCGCTGGAGAACGTCATTGAAGATCTGGGCGAGATCGTCGCCCGGCGTCACGCGCCGTCCAGAAAGCGCCTCGAATGCCACGGCCGCGAGCGAGTAGAGGTCCGAGCACGTGTCGCCGACACCGCCGGTCATCTGTTCCGGCGCCATGTAGGCAGGCGTTCCGACGAAGTTTCCGGTCTGTGTCAGGCGCATATCGGTATCGAGCGGCCTCGCAATGCCGAAGTCGAGCACCTTCACGCGCAGCCCTCCTGCCTCCTGGACGAGAAAGATATTCTCGGGCTTGATGTCGCGATGGATGAAGCCGGCGCGATGCGCGGCGCAGAGAGCGCTTCCTGCCTGTCGCAACACTGCCGCCACCTCGACGGGGCGTCCGCGACCGTGAAGCCGGATCATCAGGCCGAGGTCCCCGCCGCGAAGAAGCTCCATGACGAGGAAGAGCGAGCCGTCCTCGATCTCGCCGGAATCGTGGATCGCAATCACTCCCGGATGGTCGATTCGCGCGATGGCGCGCGCCTCCTGCTCGAAGCGCATTCGCACGGCGCGGTCGGCAAAACGGTCGGGTCGCAGGATCTTCACCGCGACGGCGCGGTCGAGCTTCTCGTCGTACGCCTCGAAGAGCCGCCCCATGCCGCCTTGCCCGAGGATTCTGTCGAGGCGATACCGGCCGAAGATCCGGTGGGGGAGAAGCGGGCGCGCCTCCTCGATCGTGTCGCCGTCGTGGATGCAGTAGCGCACCGACTGGTCGTAGCAGGCGCCGCACTGCGGGCAGGTCGAGAGGATCGCGACGCCGCCGTCGATCATCTCCTGGCGTCTCGCCTGGAAGCGCGCCTGCGCGACCGCGAGGTCGGCGCGCAGCCGTTGAAGCTGGAGTGCGTCGCCGAGCTGTCGCGCGAAGCCGCGCATCAACTGAAGCTCGGGCTCGTCGAGGACGCGCCGCCCCTTCACGACGAGCGCGCCGAGCAGCTCTCCGGTCATTCCGTGAATGGCGACGATGGAATCGTTCGCGCGACTGAGCAGCGGCCGCTCCGAGGCGAGAATCAGCTCTTCGGGCGATGGCGAGTCGGCGCTGTCTGCGCCGACCGGGGCAATCTCGTCGCCTTCGAGGAGCCAGACGTCGATCGATGCGGCTCCCACGAGCGCTGCAAGATCGTCCGCGATCGTCCGCGACCACGCTCCTATGTCGCGGAACGCCTCGGCGGACGATTCGACGAGCCGCGTGATCCGCTCGTGCGCCTGCCGGAGCTGTCTGTTCAGGCGCAGCACTTCCTCGTTCGTCCGCTTGAGCCGAAGCTGGGTCTCCAGCCGCGCGTGGACGATCGCGTAGTCGAGAGGCTTGACCAGGTAGTCGTTTGCGCCGAGACGCAACGCCTCGATGAGATCGGAGCGATCGCCGCGTGCCGTCGCCATCAGCACCGGCAGTTCGGCAAGCGAGCGCTTCTCCCGGATGATCCGGAGGAGCGTCAGCCCGTCGATCCTTGGCATCATGATGTCGAGAATCACCGCGTCGAAGGTCTGCTGCTCGATCAGCTCCAGTGCCGACTCGCCATCGGCCGCCTGGAAGACGAGGTGGCCGCGCTCACTCAGCCGCTCGGAGAGAATCTCGCGGTTGGCCTCGACGTCGTCGACCACGAGGATCGCCGCCGAGCGCGGAGGCGGGTCGCTGCCTCGCGGCCCGGAGCCTGCTGCACGATCGCGATCGTCGGACATCGGTAGTGTTCGGAGATCGAAATGATACTCCGGCGGGATCTCGAACTCGCGAAATTCAACTCGCGGAACTGGAATCCGCAATCGTGGACCCGACGGGTCTCTCGCGAGACTTCAAATCCGCAATTCGCAATCCGAAATCCGAAATTCGGAGGCCTTACACCTTCCCGAGCTTCTCCTCGAGCCGGTCGCAGAAGGTCTCGATCGTGCGGAGGCGCGCGACGCGCTTGTCGTTTCCGGGCACGATCGTCCACGGGGCGATCGACGTCGACGTGCGCGCGATCATCTCGTTGATCGCGACCTCGTAGGCATTCATCTTCTCGCGGTTCCGCCAGTCCTCGTCGGTCAGCTTGTGCTGCTTGTGCTCGATCGTCTTCCGCTCCTCGAAGCGGCGGAGCTGCTCTTCGTCACTGATGTGAATCCAGAACTTCGTGAGCACGATGCCGTGCTCGACGAGCTGCTCCTCGAAATCGTTGATCTCGGAGTAGGCGCGGCTCCACTCGGCTTCCTTCGCGAATTTCTCGACGCGCTCGACGAGCACGCGGCCGTACCAAGAGCGGTCGTAGATCGTCACCTGGCCCGCGCGAGGGATGTGGCGCCAGAAACGCCACAGGTAATGTTGCGCCCGCTCCTCGTCGGTCGGCGCCGCGATCGAAATGACCCTGTAGCTGCGTGCGTCCATCGCTCCGGTAAGGCGGCGGATGTTGCCTCCCTTGCCGGCGGCGTCCCACCCTTCGTACACGACGACGCTCGACACGCCCTTCTCCCAAGCGGCGCGAGTAAGTCGGTTGAGGCGTCCCTGCAGTCGCGGAAGCTGCTTCTCGTACTCCTTCGGATCGGCCTTCGTGACCAGGTCGACCTTGTCGAGGATCGTGACGGTCGAGATGTCGTGCGCCGCGCTCACCGCGTGCGCCGCCGTCGTCGGTTTCGAGTTGGCAAGCCGCTGTTCGAGCGCCTCGAGGATCTTGCGGCCGACGGTGAGGTCGCGGAAGTTGTCGTCACCTGCCTCGATCAGCATCCAGGGCGCGTAGGCCGTGTCGGTCTGCCGGAGCGCGCGCTCGCAAACCTTCACGAACTTGTCATAGATCTTGTGGTGCTTCCAGTCGTTCGGCGAGACCTTCCATGAGGTTTTCTTCGAGGCCTCGAGCTTCTCCAGGCGCTTTCGTTGCGCCTTCTTCGAGAGGTGGAACCAGAACTTGAGGATCAGGGCGCCATCCTCGACGAGCATCTGCTCGAACATCGCCACCCGGCGCATCTCCTGATCGAGTCTTGCGCCGCCGATCGCTCCGTACGCACGACGGACGATCGGGTCGGTGTACCAGGAGCCGAAGAACATGCCGATCCGGCCCTTCGGAGGGAGCGTGCGCCAGAAGCGCCAGTAAGGCGGACGCGTCTTCTCCTCGTCGGTCAGCGTGCCAAAGACGTTCGTCTCGAGGCCGCGCGGATCGAGCCACTCGTGAAGGCGGTTGACCGTGTCACCCTTGCCCGACCCGTCTACGCCGGAGATGACGATGATCACGGGAAACTTCTTGTCCCGAAGGGCGAACTGGGCTTTCAACAGCCCGGTACGCAGTTCCCGTTCACCTTCCGCGAACTCTTCCTTGCTGATCTTCTGCCCGAGCTCGGCTGCTTCGAACATCACACACCTCCGTCGGTTTCTCGCGAGCCTATCGCAAAACGCTACTCCCCGCGTCGTGAGGCCGGTGTGATGGGGGCGACGCGGCGTTGTGACGGTAGAACCGCCGTCACCGAACGCCGCGGCAGAGTCGGTGTATAACGATCCGGTGCCGCGGCGACCGCGGGCACGGGAGGCTCTGATGAAACGGTTCTCGGTTCTCGTTCTGCTGGCATCGCTCGTGTTGCCTTTCCCCGCAATGGCGGCAGACGACGTCGCGAAGCTCGTCGAGATGATGGCGCGGGTCGGATACGCGAACTCGCCTTCGTTCTCGCCTGACGGCTCCAGCATCGCCTTCCTGTCGAACCTGAGCGGCCTGCCCCAGGTCTGGGTCGTCCCCGCGAAGGGTGGCTATCCCCGGCAGGTCACGGCGTCCGACGACCCGGTGACGGGAATGGCGTGGTCGCCCACCGGCGAGTGGATCGCAATCTCAATCGCCCCGGGCGGCGGGCTGAACTCGCAGGTCTGGATCGTTCGTCCCGACGGTACGGGGCTGAAGATGCTCACCGAGGGTGGGACGGTGAACAACTGGCTCGGGGGCTGGACACCCGATGGGAGCGCGATCGCCGTCGCGTCGAGCCGCCGAACTCCCGAAGCGATGGACGCGTACCTTCACGATCTCGCCGGTGGCCACAAGCTCGTCGCGAAGAACAAGGGAATCGGCTACCTCATCGACGCGACCCGCGACGGCGCGAGCGGGCTGCTCTACCGGATGGTGAGCCGCGGATCGAACGATCTGTATGCCGTCGACGTTGCGACCGGCCGGGAACAGCTCCTTACGCCGCACGAAGGGCCCGGCGAAGCCGAAGGGGTGATCTCGCCCGACGGCAGGACCGTGTACCTCGCGACCAACCTGATCACCGATCGTTTCCTGCTCGGGCGCGTCAAGCTCACACCGAAAGGTCCCGGCCCGATCGAGATCCTTCTCGCGCACGACAACGCCGAGCTCGAAGGGGTCGTGAGAGATTTCGAAGGGAAATCGCTGGCGCTGATGTGGAACGCCGGTGGGCGGACCGAGCTCGGGCTCTACGACATCGTGGCGAAGCGCGAGCGCCGGCTGACGGACCTTCCGTTCGAGCTCGGCTACAACGCGACGTTTTCCCGTGACGGGCTGTGGCTCGCGGTCACGGGCGGCGGTTCCGCGGCGACCACCGACATCTGGCTGCTCGACGTGACCGCGGGAACATGGAGCCGCGTGACGAGCAGTTCGCATCCCGGCGTGAAGCTCGACGAGCTCGTGAAGCCGGAGCTCGTGAAGTACGAGGCGCATGACGGAGTCGCGCTCAGCGGGTGGCTGTACCGCGCGAAGCAGGCGAAGGGCCCCGGCGCAGTCGTCGTGAACTTCCACGGCGGCCCCGAGGGACAGGCGCGACCGTCCTTCAACAGCACGTTCCAGGCGCTCCTCGCGAACGGCATCTCGATCTTCGACGCGAACGTGCGTGGCTCGTCGGGCTTCGGAAAGACGTTCGTGAATCTCGACAACGGAGCGCTGCGCGTCGGCGCGGTGAAAGACATCAAGGCGACGGTCGATGCTCTCGTCGCTTCGGGTGTCGCCGATCCCAGGAGCGTCGGGATCATGGGAGGCTCGTACGGCGGGTACATGGTCATGGCGGGCCTCGCCGAGTATCCGCAGATGTTCGGCGCCGGAGCGAACCTGTTCGGCGTCGTGAATTTCGAGACTTTCTTCAAACACACCGAAGGCTGGATGGCTGCGATCTCGACGATCGAATACGGCGACCCCGTGACCGAGGCCGCGATGCTTCGCGAGCTCTCTCCGATCCACAAGGTCGATCGCGTCGTCGCGCCGACGATCGTGCTCCATGGCGCCAATGACACGAACGTCCCCGTGGTGGAAGCCGAGCAGGTGGTCGACTCGTTGAAGAAGCGGAACGTTCCCGTCAAGTACGTTCTCTTTCCGGACGAAGGACACGGATGGCGAAAAACGAAGAACCGGATCACCTCGGCGGTCGAGATCGTGAACTGGTTCGTAACGCATCTCGCGGCGGGAAAGTAGCGAAGGGCCGGGGACAACTTTTCCTGCGCGGCCGCGTATTCATATCCAGGGACGACGTGTCGTTCCGAAGGAGAGCTTGAAATGGCGTTGCAGCGATCGAGAAAGTACAGGCTGCTTGGCGGTGTCTGCGGAGGTCTGGCGGAATTTCTCGGCTGGGACCCTACGGTGACACGGGTCGCGTTCGTGCTCGTATCGATTCTCTCCGCCGCTTTCCCGGGCATCCTCGCCTATATCCTGCTCTGGATCCTGATGCCGCAGGCACCAGAGGAGAGCGCGATTCCCGTCTCGCGGCCGTAATCTCGAGGCGTGGCTACCGGGCCGCTCCCTCCGGGAACCACCGGAAGAACGAGTCGCGCGTCGGCGGAGCGCTCATCCACGACGTGTCGGGCAGCGGCAGGCTCCGGGCCTCACGCACGGTCATCCATCCGTTGGGTAGCGCGAGGTGATCGCGCGTTCCTTTTCGCGTGACCCAGGTGAGCCGTCGCTTCTCCACCGCCGTTTCCGCGATTTCGAGCGTCGTTCGGGAATCCTGCCTGCAGTAGCTCAGGACCTCGTCGTGCTGTCCGGCGGCCCATAGTCTCGGAGCGTCGGCGCCGGAGATGCCCGCGGTCTTTCCCTGCAGCCCCATTCCTTCCGCGACCTTCTGGAGGCTGGCGAAGTAGCCGCGCGCACAGACGAAGTGGAAGAGCATGTCGACATGCTCGACGGCGAGCGAGGCACAGCGGTCGCCGAGACCCGAGGAGTCGGCGAGCACCGCGAAGTCGAAGCCGAGCCCGTTCCAGGTGACCAGCGTGAGTCCTCTCGTGCGCAGCCGCTCGAGCTCTTCGACGATCGCCGTGGCCTCGGGACGCGACATCTCGGAGACCGGCTTTCCGTCGGCATCTCGTCCGTGCCAGAGAAACGAATCGTCAGCGCTACGCGCGACGGCGGCTGCGCAGGTGATGCCGAGAGGGCGATGGCTGAGCAGGTCGCGACCCGCGTCGGCGGGAAGGATCTTCGCGGTCTCGAGGTCGAAGGCGACGTATCCGGGCATCTTGCAGCTTCTCCTTTTCGCGGTCGCAGCACGGACGGCACGGTCTTGACGACAGTATCATCGCCGAACGCCCGCGTTCGAAGAGGAAGCGCGCGCAGGGCATCGAGGCGCGTTCGGGTGTTGGGCGCGACGTTGCGTTGGCGTACGATGGCGGGCGCCGATCCGCTCGGCGGCCGACGACATGCCCGAAGCGCAGCGCCCCTTCATTCCGATTGCCGACGTCGCGGAGTTACGCGCGCTCTGGAGCCGCGCGCTCGCCGATGCGCGCGAGCACTATGCGCGCATCGCGGAGATTCCACTCGAGAAGGTCTCGGTTGCCAGCGTGCTCGACGAATGGGACCGGATCTCCACGCTTCTCGAGGACGCCGTCGGCCCCGTCGCGATCCTAAACAGCGTCCATACCGATCGCGCGGTTCGCGATGCCGGGGACGAGATCCTGGTCGAGCTCTCGAGTTTCACGACGGAGCTCTTCCAGAATGCGGCGCTGTTCGAGCGTGTGAGCGCGGTCGTTTCGACGACTGACGCGGAGCGCCAGCTGAAGAAGGATCTCGTCGAGGCGTTCGAGGATTCCGGCGTCGCGCTTCCGGCCGCGCGCCGTGCAAGAGTGCGCGAGATCAATGACGAGCTCACTACGCTCGCGCAGGAGTTCGCGAGAAACATTCGCGAAAATACGACGCGGCTGACCTTTACCGCAGCAGAATGCGTGGGGCTGCCCGATTCCTACCTCGAGCGCGTTGGGCGCGACGAGCAGGGGAATGTCATCGTCGGCTTCGATCACCCCGACTACGGGCCCTTCATGACGAGCGCTCGCAGCGGCGAGGCTCGGCGTCGTTACTACGACGCGTTCCATCGACGCGGGACGCCCCGGAACCTCGAGATTCTCGACAGGATCGTCGCGCTGCGCCTCGAGCTCGCCGCCCTTTACAATTTCCCCTCCTACGCGCATTTCGTGACGAGACGGAACATGGCAGGCTCACCGGAGACGGTTCACCGGTTCCTCTCGAGTGTCGAAGCGGTGGTCGCCGAGGCGGAGTCGCGCGACGTGGAGGAGCTTCGAGCACTGAAAGTCGAGCTCGAGAAAGGCGACGCCACGACGAAGCTGGAACGGTGGGACGTGCAGTACTACACCGAGAGGCTTCGCGAGCGTCGTTACGCGATCGACCAGGAATCGCTCCGCCAGTACTTCCCGACGCTGCCTGCGCTCCGATGGATGCTGGGTGTCACCGAGCGGCTCTACGGGATCCGATTCGTTCCCTCGGCGGTGCCGGTCTGGCACGAAGACGTGATGGCATTCGAGGTCGCCGAAGCGGCAGACGGTTCGTACGTCGGTCTCGTCTACCTCGATCTCTTTCCGCGCGACGGAAAGTACAAGCATGCGGCGGCGTGGCCGGTGCGCGGCGCCAGTTCGAAGACGGAGCGAACTCCGATCAGCGTGCTCGTCACGAACTTCGATCGCGCGGGGCTGACGCACCACGAGCTCGAGACGCTCTTCCACGAGTTCGGCCACGCGATGCACGGTGTGCTCTCGCGCACGACGTACAACCAGCACGCGGGCACGAGCGTGCAGCGCGACTTCGTCGAGGCTCCGTCTCAGATGTACGAAGAGTGGGCCCGCCGCTGGGAGAGTCTCCGAACACTGGCGGACGGCGTCGGTGAAGCACCGAAGTTCGACGAAGCGCTGGTCGCGAGACTTCGCGACGCGCGCCGGTTCGGGCAGGGGATTCGCTACGCACGGCAGCTCCTTTACGCATCGTACGACATGGAGCTTGCCGGCCCTGCGCCGCGCGGAAGCCTCGAGACGTGGATCGAAATGGAGGAGCGCGGTCCGCTCGGGCACGTATCGGGCACGGCGTTTCCCGGTACGTTCGGGCACATCGCGGAAGGCTACGCGGCGGGCTACTACGGTTACATGTGGGCCGAGGTGCTGGCCCTCGACATGCTGTCGGCCTTCGGCGGCGATCTCACGGACGATCGTGTCGGTCGCCGATTTCGCGACGTCGTCCTCGGTCGCGGAGGCGAAGCGCCCGCGGGGGAAATCGTAGAGAGGTTCCTGGAGCGGCCTGTGAGCAACGAAGCGTTCTTCCGGGAGCTTCGTGGAGAAAGCGCGTAAGGCAGGTCAAAGGTCGAAGGTCATAGGTCAGAGGTCATAGGTCAAAGCAGGCGGGGGCCGAGCGACCGCAGCGTAGGGGCGACCCGACGCGTCGCCCTTTTCTGACGGAATGAGAAAAAAGCGACAACCGGATAGCCCTGAGCTCCGCCTTTGCCTGCTATGACCTATGACCGTTGACCTCTGACCTGCTTTACCGGCCTGCTCCTACTTCCACTGAAAGTCGGCGACGACGGGGAAGTGGTCGGACGCGCCGCGGCTGTCTTCGGCGCTGAGGCCGTTGTAGGCGAGCCAGCGTCCCGACAGGTCGCTCGAGTCGAAGACGAAGGCGTGCAAGAGCACGAGCGACGACGAAGAGTAGAGGATGTGGTCGAGGCGGCCTGGCACGAACGGCTCGTCGGGATTTGCCCAGGTCGCATCGGTCATCCCGTCGAGTTGCAGCGCGCGTGCCCGGGCGAGCGGCTGACCGTTGTCGAGGCTCGCTCCGGCGGCTCCGAGTACTGACGGATCGCCTACGAGATTGAAGTCGCCCGCGATGATCGTCGCATCAATCTTCATGGTCGCGGCCGTCGCGGCGGCGGCTGCGTTCACGCCACGTGCCTCGATCATCCGGCGAAGATCCTCGACCGTTTGATGCCCTCCGCAGCAATGCATGTCGATACCGGCGACTAGAAGCGCGCGCGAGTTCATCGTGACGATTGCTCCACCAGTGGGAACAGTCTCGCCGAGCCATGTCCGTGCCTTCTCGAGCGCGTCGTCCCCGGGGCGCAACGCCGCGAGCTCCTCGGCGGCTCCCTCGGGCCACCTCGCCGGAGAGAATGGCGCCGCCGCGTCGAGTTGCTCCCGCGTCGCGATCACGGTCCGCTGGTCGCTTCCTCCCGGACCGAAGTAGACGTTCCAGTCGTTGCTGAGAAACGCCTCGCTGATGATTTCGCGAACCTGCTCGAGCGATCCCTTGTCAGAGACCTCGTCGAGAATGATGATGTCGGGGCGAAGCGCGACCAGGGCCCGGCCGAACGCCTTCGGCATTTCGAAAAGGTTGGTTCGCGAAACGTTCCAGCAGAGGATTCGGAAGTCGGTGTCCTTCGCGCGTGCGATGGGGTTGTGTCCGTTGCTCGTCCGCCGCGCCGTCGCGCTCGTCGGCGTCAGCTTGTACGTGAACGTCGGGGTTTCGTCGACGAGCTTGCCTTCCAGGTCGACTGCCACGAGCTTCGCGCGGAACGTCGGCGAGAAGAAGATCGGGGGGGTGGTGCCGAGCGGCCCGCGACGGTTGAAACGGAACTCGATTCGATCGCCTGCATGAACGGGCGCGAGGCCGACGCCGAGGGAGTACGGATTGAGCCGCTCCTGCTTCGAGCGAAGGCGCACTCCCGCGCCCGGCGTGCCGGGTGACTTCGCGTTCGGGATCGGGAAGTCGAAGATGAGATCGACCCCGTCGAGCCTGCTCTCCTCATATCCGGTGCTCGACCGGCCGTCGACGTCCAGCAGGATGCTCACCGTGCCGGGAAGCCGCTGTGCCGTGACGACTTTGCCCATCTCGACCAGCATGTAGACCGCGTCGCGGTCGTGGCGGACGCGGATGTCGCCGAAGTCGAGGAAGCCGTCGGGCGCGTCGGCCGGATCGCTTGCGACGACGGGGACGTCTTTCCACTCGTCGAACTCGCCGTCGATGACGACCTGGTTCCCGTATCGGCCGGACGCGCACGACCCGAGCAGCAGGCCTGCCGCGGCAACGAGCGTGAGCGTGCGCAAGCGCGATACCAGCTTTATCACGAGCGTGGGATGATAGCGGCGATTGGCTACGCCGGAAAAGGAAAATCTCGACGCCAGGGGACGCGACGGCGCTGCAGGCGGCGCGCGCGGAGAGAGTCTGTCCGGAATCGTCGAGCGAGTCACCTATCACGATCCCGAGAGCGGGTTCACCGTGATCCAGCTTCGAACCGGCACGCGTCGCGACACGTTCACGGTCGTTGGCCGGACGAACCTGGAGGTGCATCCCGGAGAGATCGTCCAGGCCTCGGGCTCCTGGGGACGCGACCCGGTGTACGGTCCGCAGTTCCGTGCGGAAGAGGTTCGCGTACAACCGCCCGACAGCCCGGAAGGGATTGAGAAGTACCTTGCCTCGGGGGTTCTTCGGGGAGTCGGCAAGGTGACTGCGAAGAAGCTCGTCGCGAAGTTCGGACGCCAGGTGTTTCGGACGATCGAGGAGAACCCGAAGAAGATCGCCGCGGTTCCGGGCATCGGGAAGAAGAAGGCCGATCTGATCATCGCGTCGTGGGGCGAGCAGAGGTCGGCGCGCGAGATCATGGTGTTCCTCCATTCGCACGGGATCGGATCAGCGCGCGCAACGCAGATTTTCCGGAAGTACGGGGCCGACGCGATGGCGCTGATCAGCGAGGATCCCTACCGGCTCGCGCGCGAGGTGCGCGGCATCGGCTTCGAGACGGCCGACGCGATCGCGATGAAGCTGGGGATCGAGAAGACGGCGATGTCGCGAGCCCGCGCGGGCGTGTCGCACGCGCTCTCGGCGGCGGCGTCACGCGGGCACTGCGGCCTGCCGCGAGAAGAGCTCGTCGAGCTCGCATCGACGCTCCTCGAGATTCCGTCGGAGATCGTGGTGGAGGCGATCGCGCTCGAGCTCGAGGCACGGCGGATTGCGGCCGACACCGTGCGGGGGCGCGAGGCGATCTTCCTCGGCTCGCTGTTCCGGGCGGAGGCGGAGATCGCGCGGGGCCTCCTCGGGCTTCGCGAGGGAGCGCTGCCCTGGCCCGCGATCCGCGTCGAGCGCGCAATCCCGTGGGTGGAAAAGGCGATCGCGATCGAGCTTTCGCCGACTCAGCGCGACGCGCTGCGCACCGTGCTCGGCGCGAAGGTCGCCGTGATGACCGGAGGGCCCGGGGTTGGCAAGACGACGCTGCTCCGGTCGCTCATCGAGATTCTCGGAGCGAAGAACGTCGAAATCGCGCTCGCGGCGCCGACGGGGCGCGCGGCGAAACGACTCTCCGAGAGCACTGGGCTCGAGGCGAAGACGATTCACCGGCTCCTCGAGGTGAACGGGATGACGGGACAGTTCCAGCGCAACGAGCTCTCGCCGCTCGAGTGCGACCTCGTCGTGATCGACGAGGCGTCGATGATCGACGTCGCGCTGATGAGCTCCCTCGTGCGCGCGATTCCGGCACGCGCCGCGCTGCTGCTCGTCGGCGACGTCGACCAGCTCCCGTCGGTCGGCCCGGGACAGGTGCTTGCGGACGTGATCTCGTCAGGCGCCGTTCCGGTCGTGCGCCTAACCGAGATCTTCAGACAGAGCGCCGAGAGCACGATCATCGTGAATGCCCACCGGGTGAATCGGGGAGAAATGCCCGAGCTCGACGCGCGCGATGGAGACTTCTTCTTCGTTCCGGTGCGCGACGCCGAGGATGGGCAGCGCAAACTGCTTCGAATCGTCACGGAGAGAATCCCGGAGAAGTTCGGGCTCGATCCGCGGCGCGACGTGCAGGTTCTCTCGCCGATGATCAAGGGGGGGATCGGCACGCGTGCGCTCAACCTGACGTTGCAGCAGGCGCTCAACCCCGCGGTCGACGGCGCGCCGAAGGTCGAGCACATGGGCTTCACCTACATGCGCGGCGACAAGGTGATGCAGGTCGAGAACGACTACGACAAGGACGTGTACAACGGCGACATCGGCGTTGTGTCGCTCGTCTCGCCGTCGACGAAGCACCTCGAGGTCGACTTCGACGGGCGCGG
>JBPPMG010000124.1:0-6243 GCA_051305935.1 Thermoanaerobaculia bacterium | reverse complement strand
AGATGAGAGGCCGGACAAAAAGAAGACCACAGGCAAGCGTGGTCGCCGTACGACGACCGCCAGCGACGAGGACTCGAGGATCTTTACCAAGGGGCCGTTCTCGGCCACCGCGGTCCTCGACGAGGACGGTGTGGAGATCACGCCGGCCCAGCGGGCAGCGGGCGATACGACCCCGGCGCGCAAGCATGCTCCGTCGACGCGTCGCGACTCCCGCAAGCAGCAGTCGCCCCGCGGCGACAAGGCGCTCGCGTTCCAGAAGCCGGAGGCCAAGCTGACCGTATCCGAGGGAGTGACCGTCAAGGATCTCGCCGACAAGATCGGCGTCAAAGCCAACGACCTGATGAAGCACCTGATGCTCAAGCGCGGGATGATGCTGTCGATCAACGCGCCGCTCGGGGCGGAGCTCGCGCAGCAGGTCGCGCGTGAGCTCGGCGTCGAGATCGAGCTCGTGACGTTCGAAGAGGCATACGAGCTCGAGACGCTGGAGAAGTTCGCCGCGAAGAGCGACTCGAAGGCCGCCCAGGGGCGCGGTCCGGTCATCACGGTCATGGGTCACGTCGACCACGGCAAGACGTCGCTGCTCGACGCGATTCGCGAGACGAAAGTCGCCGAAGGCGAAGCCGGCGGAATCACGCAGCACATCGGCGCCTACCAGATCGAGAAGCGCGGCAAGAAGATCGTCTTCCTCGATACCCCGGGCCACGAGGCCTTCACGATGATGCGCGCCCGCGGCGCCCAGGCGACCGACATCGTCGTCCTCGTCGTCGCGGCCGACGACGGCGTCATGCCGCAGACGAAGGAAGCGATCAGCCACGCGAAGGCGGCCGGCGTGCCGATGATCGTGGCGATCAACAAGATCGACAAGCCGAACGCCAACGTCGAGAAGGTCCGCCGCGAGTTGAGCGAGGCGGGCGTGCTCGTCGAGCAGTGGGGCGGCGAGGTGGTCTCCGTCGAAGTGTCCGCGAAGCAGAAGCAGGGCATCGACGATCTTCTCGAGATGATCCTGCTGACCGCGGAACTACTCGACCTCAAGGCAACGCCCGAGCTCTCCGCCCGCGGCGTCGTGCTCGAGGCGAAGAAGGACGCGGGCCGCGGCATCCAGGCGACCATCCTCGTTCAGGACGGCACGCTGCGGATCAGCGACTACTTCTTCTCCGGCGCGGCCAGCGGCCGTGTCCGCGCGATGACCAACGACCGCGGCGAACGGATCAAGGAAGCCGGTCCGGCGACCCCCGTGAGCGTCTCGGGCTTCGAGGACATTCCGAACGCCGGCGACACCTTCCTCGTCGTCGACGAGGCGGCTCAGGCCCGCATGATCGGCGAGATGCGCCAGATGCGCGTCCGCGAAGCGGCACTCACGAAGGCGCCGAAGATGTCGCTCGACCAGCTCTTCGAGAAAATGCAGGAAGGCAGCCTCAAGGACCTCAACGTCATCGTCAAGGGCGACGTGCAGGGCTCCGTCGAGGTGCTCAACGACGCGATCTCGAAACTCTCGAACAACCAGGTCCGGATCCGGATCCTCTACTCCTCGGTCGGCGCGATCAGCACCAACGACGTGCTCCTCGCGTCCGCCTCCGAAGCCATCGTCATCGGCTTCAACGTCAGGCCGCAGCGCGACGCCCAGGAGCTCGCCGAGAAGGAAGGGGTCGAGCTGCGCCTCCACACGGTCATCTACGAGCTCCTCGACGAGATGAGGCTTGCGATGACGGGCCTACTCGAGCCGACCCTCAAGGAAGCCTTCCAGGGCCGCGCGGAGGTTCGCGACACGTTCAAGGTTCCGAAGTCGGGCACGATCGCCGGCTGCTTCGTTCGCGAGGGGCTCATCCCGCGGACTGCGAACATCCGGCTGCTTCGCGACAACCGCGTCATCTTCGAGGGCAAGATCGCGTCTCTGCGCCACTTCAAGCAGGACGTTTCCGAGGTCAAGGAAGGCTTCGAGTGCGGCATCGGACTCGAGCGCTTCCAGGACCTGAAAGTCGGCGACGTGATCGAGGCCTTCAAGATCGAGAAACTCGCGGGAGTGCTGCACTCCTGACGGAGTGAATTGAGAATTGGGAATTGAGAGATGGGCGAAAGCCCATCTCTTGATTGCTCGATTGCGCGATTTGACCGTCGTTCCGCGCTCGTTGTCTTGCAATCGAGAAATCGCGCAATCGAGCAATCGAACAATCGCCTTTCTAATGTACGTCGGTGTCGCAACGTTCGAGCTTCACATCCCGCACGCGGGCTCGCTGAAAGACAAGCGGTCGGTGGTGCGCGCGCTTCGTGACAGGCTGCGGTCGCGGCTGGAGATCTCGGTCGCGGAGGTCGCGTTGAACGATCTGCACCAGCGTGCGAGACTCGCAATGGCGATGGTCTCGGGCGATGCCGCGGTGATCGAGCGCGCCTTTGGGGCTGCCCTCGAACTGGTGGAGGCGCATGCGGACGGCGAGATCATCGGATGGGAGCAGGAACTGATTCCGTTCGATGACGCGGCGCCGCTCGCGCTGCCTCGGTTCGAGGATGGAGATTCGGAGCTGAAATGAAACAGACGAAGAGAACCAGACAGGTTGCCGACGTGATCCGGAACGAGATCGCCGAGCTTTTGCGGCGCGAGATCCACGACCCCGCTCTCGGGTTCGTGACGATCTGCGACGTCGAGGTTTCGACCGACCTCAAGATCGCGCGAGTGTTCTACAGCGTGCTCGGTGACGACGACGCAAAGGCCAGCGCCACGCGCGTGCTCGACAAGAGCAGCGGATTGCTCCGCCGCCTTCTGGCTCGGCGCATCCACCTGCGCCAGGTGCCGGAGCTCGAGTTCCGGATCGACGAGACCGCGGAGCACGCGGGCCGGATCCAGGCGCTTCTCGCAGGCGTGATCGTCCCCGAGGATCCGTTCGACGTGCCTGCGACGGACGAAGAGGATGACGGCGATGAGTGAGATGACGCCCGAGGCGGCATCCCTTCTCGTCGCCGAGAGAATCCGCGCCGGATCGAAGTTCCTGATCACGTCGCATCGCAATCCCGACGGTGACGCGATCGGAAGCGCGCTTGCGCTGCAGGGGATCATCCGCAAGCTGGGCAAGAGCGCCGAGGTCATCGTTCGCGATGATTTCGGGAAGCCGCTGCATCGCATGCCGGGTGCCGACGGCGTGCTCATCGCCGACTCGCTTCCGGCCGACTACCCGGACGCCTACGACGCGCTCTTCACGATGGAGTGCCCCGAACACGAGCGAACCGGCTTTCCGGTCCTTCCCGGCCCGGTCATCAACATCGACCACCACCTCGGCAACAAGCTCTATGGCGAGGTGAACTTCCTCGACCTCGACGCCCCGTCGGTAGGGGAGATGGTTCTCCGGATGAACAAGCACCTCGGTGTCGAGATCGACGCCGACATCGCCACGGCGATGTATGTGTCGCTCGCCACCGACACCGGCTTCTTCCGCTACTCGAACACGACGATGCGCGCGTTCGAGGCGGCGCAGGAGATGATTCGAGCCGGCGCCGATCCCGCCGAGATCTCACTCTGGATCAACGAGAGCCTCCCGCTCTCGTCGATCCGCCTTCTCGGCCTCTGCCTGAACACGCTGAAGCTGTTCGACGGCGGGCGGATCGCGACGATGGAACTGACCGACGCGTTCTTCTCCGAGGCGGACGCGACGAAGGAAGACTCAGAAGGTGTCGTCAACTACGGCCGTATGATCGACGGCGTTCTCGTCGCGGCGATGTTCAAAGAAGCTGAAGGCGGCACGCGCGTCTCGATGCGCGCGAAGCCGGGCGTCGACGTGCAGAAAATCGCCGCGTCGTTCGGCGGCGGCGGGCACAAGGCCGCGGCCGGCTGCTTCATCCCGCAGCCGATCGGTGAGGCGCGCGCGACGCTCGTGCCGCTGCTCGAGGGTGCGGTGAAGGGAGCCGCAACTTCGTGAGCAAGAAGCCGCGCGACACCTCGGGCGAGCGCTCCGGCCTCATGCTCGTGAACAAAGAAGCGGGGATCACCTCGCACGATGCCGTCGACATCTTCCGCCGCAGGGCGAAGATGCGCCGCGTCGGTCATACCGGCACACTCGACCCGATGGCGACCGGCCTGCTCGTGCTGTGCCTGGGCAAGGCGACCCGGCTGCAGTCGTACCTGATGGCGACCGAGAAGGTCTACGAAGGGACCATCCGCTTCGGATGGGCGACCGACAGCTACGACGCCACGGGCGCGCGCGTCGGCGACGAGGTCGGCCTGACCCTTTCGGCCGAACAGGTCGAGGCGGCGCTGCCCGCCTTCACCGGCGAGATCGAGCAGGTCCCGCCGTCGTATTCGGCGAAGAAGGTCGACGGCGTGCGCTCGTACGAGCTCGCGCGCAAAGGCGAGCCGGCCGTGCTCGAGCCGCGAAAAGTCAGCGTTCACGAGTTCACGCTGGTGGGACTCGAGTGGCCCAGAGCGAGGTTCAGGGTTCGCTGCTCGCCCGGGACCTACGTGCGATCGCTTGCACACGATCTCGGTGGCGCGCTGGGAGTTCCCGCGCACCTCGAGTCGCTCGTCAGAACCGCGACGGGGAGTCTCTCGGTGACGGATGCGATGGCCACGACGGTGATGCGCGAGGCGGAGCCGGAAGCGATCTTCGCCGAGCCGCACTTCCGCAGCATGAGCCAGATCAACCTGCCGATCGCCGCCGTGATGATCGACAGGACCCAGGAGAGGAAGCTCCAGAACGGCCAGAACCTCATCGTGAAGCCCGACGTCGATGTCGCTGAGGGTACACAGGTTGCGGTTCACCTGATCGAGGGAGAGCTCGTCGCGATCTGCACCGTCCTGAGGGTGATCCGCCCCGACGGCGGGCCGGTCGAGCTGCAGCCGAAGGTGGTACTGGCGTAGAGCGCTCGTAGCAAAGGCCTCCGGCCTTTGCCGATTTGCACTGTCGTAGAGAGCTGGTCATCGGTGGGCAAGGCGGGACGCCTTGCCTACAATGCCGCTCCGGGAAGAAATCAGGGGGGTGCGCCGTTTCCCCGGTGTTCGCAGTAGGGTGTGCGGGCGTGCGGAGCGACGAGTGGCGCGCGGATTCGCGAGTCAGTCGTCACTCCGGGTGCTGTAGCCACCTGTGATACGATTTCGACGTTTTTGAAGGAGAATCAGCTTTGCCGACCGTCAACAAGACCGAGATCATCGGACAGTACCGGGTGCACGATCAGGACACCGGCTCGCCGGAAGTGCAGATTGCACTTCTTTCGAATCGAATCACGTACCTGACCGACCATTTCAAGAGCCACGCCAAGGATCACCACAGCCGGCGCGGGCTTCTGAAAATCGTCGGCCAGCGCCGTCGCCTTCTTGATTACCTCAAGAGCATCGACGTAGCTCGGTATCGCTCCGTCATCGAGAAACTCGGAATCCGCAAGTAGAGTCAGGAAAAGGCGAAGGGCGGTCCGCGAGGGCCGCCCTTCGCATGATTCGGAGATTAAGGCAGGGGGGCGACTGGTCCGTTTCAGTTTCATTTTTCAGGTTTCTGACATGTCAGAAGTCTGAAGGTTGGAACTCGAAACCCACCCCTCAGCCCGTCCGGGCCCGATTCTCCGGTAACAAGAACCAGCGTCGTAGTTGCCTTCACGTGAAGGCGCGGCGGCGTGCACACAGATTCGGGTGCTGCTGGTGCAGCTCCCGACGGAGACATTGATGAAAATTACGAAAGAACTGCAGATAGGCGCGAGCACCCTCTCGATCGAGACGGGCGAGCTGGCCAAGCAGGCTGACGGCGCCGTCGTCGTTCGCTACGGCGACACGGTCGTCATCGCAACCGCCTGCTACAAGGAAGGTGTTCCCCCGGGCGACTTCATGCCGCTCACGGTCGACTACAAGGAGTACACCTACGCCGGCGGCCGCATCCCTGGAGGTTTCTTCAAGCGTGAGGGACGTCCGACTGAGAAGGAAATTCTCACCTGCCGCATCATCGACCGTCCGCTTCGTCCCTCGTTCGCGAAGGGCTATCGAAAGGACACGCAGATCATCGCCCTGGTCCTGTCGGCCGACGGTGAGAACGATCCGGACATCCTTGCGCTGAACGGCGCCTCGGCGGCACTCGCCGTTTCCGAGATCCCGTTCCCGAACCCGATCGGTGCGGTCCGCATGGGCTACGTCGACGGTCAGCTCGTGGTGAACCCCACGAACTCGCAGCGTGACCTTTCGGACCTCGATCTCGTGGTCGCCGGAACGCACGACGCGATCGTGATGGTCGAAGCGGGCGCGCGCGAGGTTTCCGAGACGCTCGTGCTCGACGCACT
>JBPPMG010000060.1:0-2893 GCA_051305935.1 Thermoanaerobaculia bacterium | reverse complement strand
TCGCCGCGGATGGATCCGTGTAGGTGGGCGTCGAGTTGAAGCCGCTCGACGAACCGCCTGTTGCAGAGACGAACTGAAGCCTGGTGGTGTCGAAAGCGACCGTGATCTGGTAGCCGCCGAGGACTGCGGGTGTCGTGCCGGAAGCGTTCTGGCCCGTGACTGCACTGACGTCGACGACGAGCGTGCCGGCCACCTGCTCACCGACGCGAGGGATGTCCGCGACCTCGAGCGACACGTCCGCTGTACCGACAGTGGGCGGGCCCTGCGCAAGCAGCGAACCGGTGAGTGAAATTGTGATCGCGACCGCGATCAGTGCGTGGATCGGTTTCATGAATCCTCCAGGAACGACGGCCGCAGACTCCGAGGCGGGCGGAGCCTATACCAGACTGCTCCGCATTGACTGAGACTGCTGTCACTTGCTCCCGTGCGGTGCCGACCGCGCTGAAACGGGGATATGCGGGCCCGGCAAGCGCTCGATTCCAGGAGAAGAAGTAGGCGAGGCGAGACGCAGGCGTTGTAGCGAAGGCGTCTCGCCTTCGCCGCGTCACGAGGATCGATCGATGGTCGCGAGGCGGGCAAGGCGGGACGCCTTGCCTACGGGGTGTACTCCATGATCACCGGGGCGTGGTCGCTGGTGCCGAACTGGGGCATGACGATGCAGGATGTCGCGCGGTCGGAGATCGGCTTCGATACGAGGATGTAGTCGATGCGCCATCCGATGTTCCTTTGACGCATCTGGCGCCAGGGCGCCCACCAGGTGAAGAGCATCTCGTTCGCGGGGTCGAGCTGTCTTCCGACGTCGACGAGGTCGTCGCCGAGCAGTTTCGCGAAGAGCTCCCGCTCCTCGGGACGCTGACCGATGACGTCGGGCTTGCGTTCCTTCGGGTGGACGTCGATCTCGGCGCGCGTGATGTTGATGTCGCCGCAGAGAACGAGCTTCTGCCCCGAGGCGTGTACGTCGCGGACCCAGGAGGAGAGCTTCGTGAAGAAGTCGATCTTCGCGGCGTAGTCCTTGCCGCCGTTCGGGACGTAGACGGAGACGAAGAGCGTGTCGCCGACCGTGCCGGAGACGATACGGCTCTCCATGTCGAATTCAGGGTGCGCGAAGACGGGCGCGCTCGGGTGCGCGCCCTTGCGCAGGTGGAGGGACACTCCCGAATAGCCCTTGCGGCCATGCCAATAGGTCTCGTACCCGTCGAGCTTCACCGACGCAGGGATCTGCTCGGGTGCGGCCTTGAGCTCCTGCAGGCAGATGACGTCGGGAGCGACCGTCGTCGCGAACTCGATGAACTGCGCCTCACGCGCACGGATGCCGTTCACGTTCCAGGTTGCGATCTTCATGGCGCCGAAGGATAGCGCGGGTAGTGATCCCGAGCGAAGCGGTGGATTGCAGGTCGGTTGGAGTCCCGAGGAGTTGAGGTAACGGACAGGTGGTCGTTTTGTAGATCCCTCGCGCTGCTCGGGATGACTGCCGGCGTACGTTTGAGCCTGAGCCCGGAAACGTGGGTAACGGAGGGGAGATCGTTTTATCGTCTTGCAGATCCCTCGCTCCGCTCGGGATGACTGCCGGCGTACGTTAGAGCCGGGACCGGGGACCGCGCTTCGAGCACTCTCGGTGTGGCACGTGATGGTAAACTCGAGCTCTATGAACGAGTCGCTCCGGCGTCTTCTCGCGCTGGATCTTGGGGACGGGCCGCTGCTCGTGTTGACGCACGACAATCCCGACCCCGATTCGATCGCGAGCGCGGCAGGGCTCGCGCTGCTGCTGGAGAAGGCGCGAGGGCTCGAGGTCACGGTCGGTTACAGCGGCATCATCGGCCGCGCCGAGAACCGGGCGATGGTGGAGACGCTCGACCTTGGGATTCGCCACATCTCGGAGCTCGACCTCGCGAGCTACCGCCATTTCGCGCTGATCGACGCGCAGCCGCACACGGGCAACAGCGTGGTTCCCGACGAACGCATCCCCGACATCGTGATCGATCACCATCCGTTGCGCGATGCGACCCGCAAGGCGCGCTTCTACGATGTTCGTGAGGCACTCGGAGCGTCGGCGACGATCGTCACCGGGTATCTGAAAGAGGCGGGTATCGAGATTCCGCATGACCTCGCGACCGCGCTTCTCTACGGCATTCGTTCCGAGACGCAGGACCTCGGACGCGAGGCCTCGGATGACGACTTCGACGCGTACATCTATCTCTTTCACCTCGCCGACACGCAGAAGCTCGCCGCCATCTCGAAGCCTTCGCTCGATCACCGTTACTTCACGCAGCTCGCTACGGCACTCGATTCTCTGACGGTCGGCGAGCACGTGTCGGTCTGCCAGCTCGATCACGTGATGGACCCCGACTTCGTTCCGGAGATGGCCGACTTCGCGGTTCGCATCGCGGGGCTTCGCTGGAGTCTCGTTACCGGCCAGTACGCGCACCGGCTGCACCTGTCGATTCGAAGCAATGAGGTCGAAGCGAACGCGGGCGAGTTGATGCAAGCGCTCCTGCAGGGACTCGGCCGCGGTGGCGGGCACGGGATGCGCGGCGGGGGAAACATCGATCTCACGACGTCCAATGCTTCTCTCGAGGAGTTGCAGACGACCCTGCGCGAACGGTTCCTCAGTCTTACCGGCTTTGCCGGCGAGGCGCTGATCCCGATGCGCGAGCATCCGGAGGGGCAGATCGGGCCGGCTGATCTCAAGATTGAGAATTGAGAGATGGCGGCGGTGCGGGCATTGCGCTGCGGCTTGCGGCGATGCATCGTCCTTCCGAGCCCGAGCCCGAGCCCGGTTCCCTGCGCCGCTACGCGGCGCGTCGCCATTGTTCGCGTCAGTCCCCCGGTCTTCGACCGGGGGCTAAGATCGGCCGTCGCTACGCGACGCACTCACGCTTGCTCACGGGATACT
>JBPPMG010000043.1:0-27684 GCA_051305935.1 Thermoanaerobaculia bacterium | reverse complement strand
GTCCGTCCCGGTTCGGATTTCCCTGGTCACGCCCCGCGAGGCGAACTCGAGGAGCAGCGCCGTGACAGCGGCGTCGTAGTTCTTCCGGAGCTGCCCGGGACGCCAGCCTCGCGCCGTGGCGATCGTGCGGTCACGCGCGCCTCGGGAGAACTCGGCGAGCAGCTCGAGCGCATCGAAGCCGAGCTCCTCGCGCGTCGCCTGGCCGCAGATTTCCACGGTGATGAGCCAGGCCCGGAAGTCGGTAGGACATCCGATCGTCATCGGGTCGATGACGTGGCCGGCGCCGCGAGCGATCGCCGCGAGCGGAGAGCCGAGGCTGCCAGCCGACGACGCACGGCGCACGCGCCAGACGTTCACGACGGTGAGCACCGCGTTCTCCATGTCGTCGCTGAGAGCGATCGCGGCATCGTCCTGGGCGTCGCCTCCTGCGATCATCGCGGCCGGCCCGTCAGGAAGTCGATCACTCGCGCGTCGTCGGCCGGCGGATCTTCCGGCACCTGTTCGTTCTCCTCGAGGAACTCGTCGACTGAGGGGGGGATGCTCGCCATGGCGGAGGAGAGGATGTACTCCTCGACGGAGAGCGTCGTGAAGCCGTCGGCCCGAGCGGCGGCCCAGTGTGCGCGAATCTCCTCCATCCCCTCGCCGCGGGCGAAGCGCTCGAGGGTGAAATCCTTCACGTCGCTCATCGTCGCGCTCTCCTCGGGAAGGCGTTGCTCGAGATATAGACGGTCGGGCCAGGAGTGAGTGTCACACCTTTCGGCGGGATCACGACCAGGTCGCGTCGCCAGGGATTGCACCCGCGGCGCTCCGCCCGCGGCGCGGCCTTCTCTGCCGGCGAATGCGTGGCGGGCTGCGCGACTGCAGCGCGCGGAGGGTCGGGCGCGAGCTCGAGGCCGATCGCGAGGACGCGAACACCCTGAGCCCGTAGAACGCGAGCGGCGGCCTCGGCGCTGAGCCCGCCGATCGACGGCTCCGCATTCGCCGGCAGAGCGACCATCCCCGCGAGGATCGCGAGCAGGAGGAGCAGGGTGCGTTTCGAGGTCATGTGCATGATCGCCTCCACTCGGCGCCCGCACGGGTCGGGCGCCGGTGCAGAAGGTCAGGCGCTCAACGGCTTGCCGGTTGCCGGGTTGATCTGGAGGTCATACTTCCCCGTAGCCGGATTCCAGGAGAAGAAGCCGTACGCGTCGAACGCCTTGCGAATCGCTGCCGCGGCGGCCTTGTCCTCCAGGACGTCGCAGAGGTCGCTGAGGAACGCCTTGGCGTCTGCCGGCTTGCCCGGGTGCAAGTGCAACAGGTGACAGACATCCTTCGGGGTCTCCGTCGCGATCGCCGCGGCGAGGTCGCGGACAAACTGGCGCTCGGTCTCGCGGTAGAGCGTGAAGAAGAGAACGGGATTGCCGTCGTCGTGGAGGTCGACCTTCGCCCAGGACACACCACGGTGAGCGGTTGGCGCTTCATCCTCCGCGTAGCTCACGAATCGAAACGGCGGCACCACGGTCTTGACGAGCCGCACTCCATCGGGCGGGATGTCGGCCTTCGTCGCGATCGACGAGGACGCGTGGCCCGCGGCCGCGATGGCGTCGCGGTAGTAATGCCCTCGGTTCACGGAGTCGAACGTGCCGAACAGGAGCTGCTCGGCAAGGTAGCGGTCGAGCTCGGCCGCCCACCGATCGGGATCCGTCTCGCGGAGCGACGGGTCGAGCTCCTCGACGTCGCCGCTTTCGAGATGGTCGAGCAAGTATCGCGGGAGCCGGATCGTCACCGTCTCGGGTTTCGTCGCGGCTGGACGGAGCCACTCAATCGAGCCGGTGCCGCGCGGGTCGAGACACTCGAACGTCGCCAGGGCTTCGTCGACTGCAGCATGACCCCAGCGCATCTCGACGCTGTAGCGGATGAAGAGCTCCCAGGTGATCGAGCCTTCCGCGGCACGCTCTCCGCCCGACCACTCTCCGAGCTCCTCCGCGATGGATGGCACGTCGGCGAGCTTGCCCGTCCAACACTGCGCGACCATCTCGAGCGGAGCGACGAAGCCGAAGCGACGCGCGACGTCGGCGGAACAGACGAAGCCAATAGCGGCGAAGTGATCGACGTTCTCGCCGGCCTTCTCGAGCGCGGCGAGGGTGTCCTTAGCGTGCGGGATCGTCTCCTCGACGATCGTGCGGATCTCGAGCTTAGGCTTTCGGCTTGCGCGACGCGGTGCGGAATTTGGCTTTTCGGATTCGAGCTGTCGGGGCATGGCTAACCTCCAGGTGAAAGCGGATGTTGGAGGAGGCCGGCGCGGAGTGCGCCGGGGCGGGCGTCACTGCTTCGACTTCTTCGGGCGCTTGAACGCGATCTCGACGCCGAGCACGCGGAAGAGCGTCTCGGCCGTGTCGAGACTGACGTCACGCTCTCCGTTCATGAGCCTCGAGAGTGCCGCCTTCGAAATTCCAGAGGCACGCTCGAGCTCGCTGAGCGAGCGGCCGTCGGTCTTGATCGCGGCACGGAGCCGGTCGGCAATGATCCCCATCTCCGGGAAGTCTACCGCCCTGCGCGCCGTGTCGATACCGGGCTGCGTGATCGCGTTGAATTCGCCTCGTCGCATCGTCTCACCTCCAATCGTTGACAGTCGTCAACGGCTACAGTACTCCGACCGTTGCCAGTTGTCAACGACTCACGATGCGGGCGGATCGTCCGGGGTCGATGCCAGGCGGAGCGCCAGCCTCCCGAGCGGCTTCATGGCAGCGTCGCAGCTCTCGCCGAGCCGCGCGAGCGCGCCGAGCGCGTCCATGCAGTCGTCGAGCCTGCTGAGCAGCTCGGCCGCGGCGGCGTCGTCCTCGTAGAGCGCGGCGACCTGGCGGGCGTCGTGTTTCACTTTGGCGACGTACTCGGCACTCGGGAGCGCGAGGCTCGCATCCACAAGCGCGACGCTTACCGCCGCGATCACTCCGAGAGCTCGCTCACGCCGTCCAGGGAATCGCGCTACGTTGTCGTCCGGCATCGCGATCACCTCTTTCCCGAGACTTCGTCGAGAATGTCCTGCATGGTGGCGTCGTCGAGCATGGTCCCGCGCTTCGATCGGTCGCGATCCTTCAGTCGGTGCGCCTTTTTCGCGAGCGTCTCGAGCATCGTGAAAATCGACTGGTCGACCTTCGCGAACTGGCGCAGGAACGTCTTGATCTGACTGAGTGCCGGGTCGTTGGGGTTCGCCCGAAGTGTGTCGACGTACATGCTCATGACCGCGCCGGTTGCGGGGCCGTCGAGCAGCGCTTGCAGCCCTTCGCTCCTCCGCTGGTCGCGGCCGGCGTCGATCTCGCGAACACGCCTCGCCACGGACTCCGCGGCCTGGTCCATCTGCTCGAGCTCGGCCGTCGTCTCCTTCGCGCTAGAAGAAAGATTTCGAAGACTCATCGCGCTGCTCCCTCCGGTGCCGGTGCGGCCGTCGTGCCGGCGGCCTGGTCCGAAGACTCATCGAGCCTTCGCAGAACTTCAGCCGCTTTGTCGGCCCGGCTCGTCATGCCGTCAAGACTGTCGGAGGCCTGGTCCGCGGCCTTCGAAAATCGGATGAAGCCTGAGATGTTTCGCTCCATCTCCGCCGTGGCGTTCGAGATCTTCGTGCGCCCGCTCTCGGCCGACTCCGTGAATCGGATGAGCGACGCGCCCGCCTGGTCCATCGCGAGCGCCGACTCGAGCGCCGTCTTCAGCGCGGCACGCTGCTGCGCGTCCATGTTCTCGATGTTCTTCGCCAGGTCGATCAGCGTTTGGATTCGCTCGCGCTCCGCCTTCGAAAGCCCCGATGCACCGTCGAGGTTGCGCTGCAAGGCTTCCGTGTTCGCGTCCCACGACTTTGTGATGCTGTCGGCCATCGGGATCGCGTACGCGAGCCAGTCGATGTTCTTCTTGATCGACTCGGTCATCCCGTCGAAACCAAAATTCATCTTCTGCTGCGCGGCTACTTCCTCGGCGAGGCTCGCGATGTGCTCGTCGGTCGCCTTGGTCGCCTCACGGATGCTCTTCGTGATCGCGGCATAGCTGTCGTCGGCGGCGCGGTTCGCCTTTTCGACGTCGTCGGTCCCGACCTTCGCGAGCGCGAGCGCGCCTTCCATGGATTTCATGGATGCGATGAAGCCTTCGGCCGTCCCGCCGCTTGCCTTCAGAACGGTCTGCCAGACCTTGTGACCTTCGGCACCCTTCTCCATCGCCAGGCGCTGAAACTCGAGCACCTCGGCGGCATGCTGGTGCGCGAGGGTGAGGCGCTCCTGCGGCTCGAGGTTCGCGTCGAGCGCCACCTGGTAGGCGGCCATCCCTTCCTTCCCCGCGAGCGCCGCGACGCCAATCTTGTTGAGGCTCATCAGGTAGTCGTCGACAAACGATTTCGCGCGCTCGAGCGTCGGCGCCTGACTCGCGAATACGATGCCGGCCGCAGCGACGTCGTCGGCCGCCTTCTGCGCGACGACGGCGAAGTCGGCGAAGTTGCCTTTCATCTCGATGAAGGTCTCGCTCAGCGTTGCGCCCCCGAGCTGCGCCAGACCCATCTGTTTCTCGGTCGCCTCGATCGCGTCCTTGATGCTGTTGAGCGCCGCGGCCACGATCCCCGCCTGGACGGCAACGTCGGCGTGCCGGCCCATCGACTGCGTGACGGCGTCGCCTAACGACGACCAGCCCGTAGAGAGATCCTTCACCGCGACCTTGTTTCGGTCGACGGCGCTCTCGAGGCGTTGCACGGTCTTCGTGGCCTCGTCGGCCTGCACCTGGATCACATCGAATGCGCGTCGAGCGTCAGGCCCGAGATCGTCGAGACTCACACCTGAGCGCTCGATCGCGATCTTCAGCCGCTCCTGGCTCTTGATGATCCGCTCGAGCTCGCCCGTTCCGACGTCGCCCGACTCTTGAAACTTCTGCTCGAACTCGTCAACGGCGGCGCGAGCGGCCTTGAAGCCCTGCACTACCCCTGCGGGAAGCGCGTCGAGTGGATCCTTCGCGGCTTCGGCGGCCTGGCCTAGCTGGCGGAAGGAATCGCGGGCGCGGGCGAGAGAGCCCGGTATCTCATCGGCGGCGCGGATGGTCGCGCCGATCCGGTCCTCCGTCTTCGTGAGTGCGTCGATGAGCTCGGCCGGCGCACCCTCGGGGAAAGACTCCTCGATCGTCGACTTCAGCTCGTCGTACTTGATGATCAGCTTATCGAGCTCGGCCTGGGAGACCTTCCGGCCGTCGGCGATCTTGCCGGCGGTTTTATCGGAGGAGTCCTCGATCTGCTTGAAGCCCGAGACGATCGCGTCGGCGGCCGCGGCGCCCTCGGGGCCGAGGGCTTTGACCGACTCACCAAGAACCTTGAAATCCTGTTTGGTTTTGTCGAGGCCCTCGACCCGAAGGCCGAGGCGGATGTCACGTTCGGTTGCCATGCTCTCTCTCCTTCTCGTCGCCGACGGCCACGCCATTCACGCGGGCGATGGCTTGCTCGATCAGCCGGATCTCCGCGATGGCCGCTATCCTGGCGTCCGGTCCCGACGTCGGATCCTCAAGAATCTCCTCCGCTTCGCGAAGGTGACTCTGCATTCGGAAGACGTAGTCGAGCGGGTCCCCGGATCGGTAGTCGCCGGCTAGATCCCGCCGCTTCTGCCTTCGTGCCGCGGCGATCGCCGCGCGGTCCCTGCACACCGTTCGCTTCGCCGCGAGCATGAAGAGCGCTCGTTTCTCCTCGAGCCTCGGGCACGCGCCGAATACGCCGTCGGCCGCGAGGATTTCGGCGATCTGCTGATCGGCCTTGCGGAGCAGCTTCTCCACGCGTCGACGCCGCTCGTCTGCCCGTTGTCTTCCCGCATTCATCACGCAGCACTCCTAAAAATGTCTTGAGTACCCCAAAAAAACTGAGCTAACTCGTTCAAAATAATCGGGTTACTATTCGCGTCGAATCGAAGAAAAAAAACCTCCGAAAAGTTGTCGCGCGCGCGCTGCAGCGCGGTGCGTTGGTGGCAAGTGGTCGGGGGGCTCTTACTTTTTTTGACGGAGCGCCTCGAGTGGTCGGCGTCGCTTCTTTCGTGTCTGTCGTCATCGGGCGAGTGGTCGGACTGCCAAATGTGTGATCTGGCTCACGCGATGTGCGGCGCCGCTCGTTAGGCCGGTCGCCGCTCGTCGCGTGCTACTTCCTACTTCGGGTAGCCCTCCTTCTCCCGCTCGTCGTCGCACATCGCCATGAAGCGAGTGGCAAACGTCGGGTGCGACTGGGTCACGCCTTCCTTCTTGAGTCGGCGCATGACGATCGGCGCAATCTTCCGGTCGATCGCGCGGCGCAACTTCTCATTCGATGCCTCCAGCTTCCGATTGAGCTCGGCGATGCGGACTCGTTCGGCGATCTGGCGGGACTTCTTCTCCTCTGCGGTCTCGGCGGGCGCGCTGCTCGCCGCGGTTCGCCGCTGCTGCTGCCCGATTCGCTCGGCTGCTACGAAAGGTGTGCGGTGATTCATGTCTCTGTTCTCCTGGCTGCGTTCGGTCGATGTGTCCGGCGTTAGGCTGGCGTGCCGGGGTTATGGTTTGCGTTGATGTCAGCCTCGAGGCGCGAGCAGATCGCGTTGATCTGGTCGAGCTCGCCGAGAAAGTCATTGAACCAGCTCGGGCGCTCGACATACTGATTGCCAGCGATTCCGCCAAGGGAGACCTTCAGTCCCGAGACGATCACGGCGACGGTGCGGAGGGCTTGCCGCTGATCGTCACTCCAGGCGGCGCCGGCCTCGATACTTCGCAGCCGACCTACCGCGCTGAAGAGCCGGGCGCCGATGAGCGACGAGTCTCCCGCGATCGCAACGAAGCGGGTGTAGTTCGAGCCGAGGACCGCGAATTCGAGGTCGCGGCATGGGGGTGCGGGTTTCACGATGCGTCACCTTCCGGCGGTGCGGCCGGCCGCTGATCGGCGGCGAGCAACTCCCCCACCGCCGCAGTCGACAACTCGCTGATGTCCACGCCTCCAGGCTGTTCGGTGCGGCGCAGGTGATCGAGGAGTCTGTTGACGAGCGCAACGGTGTCGAGAGACTGACCTCTCCTCGCGAAAGCCGCATTGCGAGCCCGCACGTCGTCGGAGCGCCTCAACTCGGCCCACGCTGCTTCGCGTTCCCTCAACTCCTCGCGAGCATCCGCGAGTAAGGCGAGCGCGGAGTTGAGCACATCGCTCCCCTCCGCGAATGCATGCGTCAGGAGATCGTTCTGCCGGTCGAGAAAGGACCGGCGCCGTTGGGAGAGCCGCTGAATTTCTGCAAGAGCCGCGTCGAGCAGCGCGGCGGCGGCGTTTCCTTCGCGAGCGAATGCCGCGCGAACGGAGTCGTGGGCCTCGAGGGACGGGATGTATAACCCGCCTCCCGTTGAGAGCTCGACGCGCGACGAGGAGCGCAACTTGTTCGCGTAGGCGAGCAGGGCTGCTTCAAAGCGACCCCACGCGTCGAAGTTGAACGTACCGGGGACATTCTTCGGAGCGAAGCGAAGGCGCTCACCGTCGGCCAGCAAGGCGTCGAGCTCGGCGCTGTCTTCACTCGTCAGTGCGCGGAGGTTCGCCGCTTTGTCGACGAACATTAGGAATCGGACCCTCCACGCGAAGCACTCCTCGGCGCGGGGATCGGCGGGCGGCTCTGGCTTCGACTGCTCGGCGTGGTCGACTACTTTCGGTTTGTTGCTCATCTCAGTTTCCTTTCCGCCGGCGTCGCCGGCCGTTCGTGGTTCAAGAAAGTGCGGGGCCCGCGGGTGACGCTCAGGAGGCGAAGCGCCCGGCGATTCAGCGCCGAGGACCCGCGAGCCCCGCGGGGTGCGGAAGAGGACGCACCAACCTCGACCCGCCAGAAGTACGGCGGAGGACCGCCCGCGCGAGTCGGACGCGGGTGACGGGTCGAGGCTGCTGCGCTCGTCTCGCGGGAGAGCGCCCACCATGAAGGCGCCTCCCGCTCATGGCTGAGACCCCAGGGATCGCCCCAGGCGCCGGCGTCGCGAACCGCGGCGCCCGCGTCTGCGGCGAGGTAGAGCGCGGCGCGAACGAGGCCACGATCGAACGACAGTGTGATGTCAGAACGGACGATCATCGTCGCCTCCCGCCGTGACTTCTGCGAGCTCCGCTTGCGTCGCGAGTTGCGCCTTCATCGCGTCACGAATCGCCGCGACGATTGCGGCGCCGGCGGGGCCTTCGAATTCGAGCGACTTCACGAAACCGTCGCGCCGTTGACGGCGTGGGAATCCGACGAAGCGCCCTCCGCCACTCGACGCCTCGAGAAAGCGGGCGTCTCGAATCGTGAGACCGAGTCCGTCGGTGATGTCGACTCGGACGTCACAACTGAAGATCGTTGAGCCCGTGCCGGGAACCACGTTCGAGAGGATGACGGTCGGAGCCTTCAAGGCTTCACCTCCTGCCAGCGCTCGAGGAATCGCGCCTCGGCTTCGTCAGGCGTCCAGGTGCGGCGGATCCGTGGAACGTGCGCGACGACGGCGAAGCCGTGCGGGAGCTCGAGGCTTCGCTCCCCTGGCGACATGAGGTCGCGCACCTCTGCGCACACGGCGAATTCGTCGGCGAGTTTCACGGCACGCTCGCCGGCGGCGTCGAGAGGCTCGAGGCCGAAGCCCGCGAGAATCGCGGCGTGGATCCGGTCCTCGAGCTGGCGGAGGTATCCGCCGTCATGCGCGCCGATCGCGGCCTTCAACGGGGAGGAGATGTCCGCGAGGACACACTCGGCCGCGTCGTGGAGCAGCGCATGTGCACGGAGCTCGGGAGCGACGAGCGACGAGACGAGGCACGAGTGCTGCCCCACGGAGTAGAAGTCGCGGAGATGGCCGGTGAAGCGGCACAGGCGCGAGAGGCTGCGCGCGACGACGCTGATCGGAACCGGCCCGGGGCGATCGAAGCTGAACGCGCGGCCGGAGCTCAACTGAACGAAGGCGCCGCTACTCATCTCCACCTCCGCCGCGGCACGAGCGACACAGACCCGTGTCGGCATCGGCGACCTCTTCGAATCGCTGAAGAGCGCCGTTGAAATGCAATTCGATTTCCGCGCCGCTCTCGCCTTCCGAGTGCTTCGCGATCTGAATCCACGCCTGGCATTCGGGAACCGACTCGCCGCGGTGACGAGGTCGATCGAGGAGGAAGATCGTCCGCGCGTCCTGCTCGAGGTTGCCGCTCTCGCGGAGATCCGTGAGGCACGGCTTCCGTGATTCGGCTTCACGGCCGAGCTGTGCGAGCGCGAGAACCGCCGCGCCGGTGTCCTTCGCGAGTGCAATCAGGCGAGCCGACACGTCACCGACTTGGACGTAGCGCTGCTCACCTTTTCCTCCGCGAACGAGCTGCAAATAGTCGATCACGATGAGGTCGAGTCCGCCGGCCGCTTCGCGCCGCACCTCCGCCTCGATCCGATTGAGGTCGAGGAGGCTGTCGTTGACGATCAGACGCTTGCCGAGGGAGCCCAGCTTGAGCGACGCGGCAGCGATCGCGTCCCGCTGAGCGCGAGTCGCCATCCGCGGGTTCTTCACGAGCCACAGACTGACGTCGGAGATGTTCGCGATGAGCCGCTCCGCCAGCATTGCGTCACTCATCTCAAGGCTGTAGACGGCCACGCGCTCGGCTGCTCCGCTCTGAAGCGCATTCTTGGTGACCTGTAGCGCGAAGGCCGTTTTCCCGACTCGCGTGCGCGCGGCGCCGATCGAGAGCACGGCGCGTTGGATTCCCCCGGTCGTAGCGTCGACAGTGGGAAGGCCAGTGCCGACTCCCGCGAGCTCGTCACCGTTACAGCGCCGGTCGAAGCGTTCCGCGAATTCATGCACCAACGCGGGAGCGGCCTTCGCCCGGGAAACCGGAGCCATCGAATCGCTGAGGGAATCGCGGACCTCCGCGAGCAGCCCAGCGTTGAGCCCGCCGCTTCGAAGAATCTCAACCTGGATTCGCTCGGCGTCGCGGAAGAGGCGCCGAGCTGCACCTTTCTCTCGCACGATGGCCGCATAGCGCTGCACGTTGGCGAGGTCGGGCACCCCGTCAACGAGCGAGGCGACATAAACGACTCCGCCCGCCTGCTCGAGCTCGCCTGCATCCTCGAGCGCCGCGCGGAATGTGACGAGATCAATCCCTCCGCGCTTCATCGCCACCATCCGGCGCCAGCCGACAACGTGACGCGCGTCGAAGAAGTCGCTCGGCTCGACGAAGGCGACGGAGTCGAGCGACGCGCCGTAAAGGATCGCGCCGAGGAGAGTACGCTCAGCCTCGAGCGAGTGCGGAAGCGGCCGGTCGGGCGTCATCGCGCTGTCCCCTGGCGCCGCTGTGCGGCGAGTTCGAGCACGTTCGGGTCGAGCGGGGCAGACGCGGCCGGTCGGGCGGACACGGGCTCTTCCTGCCAGTCTCCACCCAGGATTTCGGCGAACAGTGTCGCATCTTCCTTGGGCTGCCGATCGAATCCGCGAGCCTGAGCAGCTTTGAGCTCTCGGCCATAGTTCGCGACGCCTCGCGCGATCGATTCCCCTACCTGGCTCAGCCCGCTCGTCGCGACGGCCTTCTTCCAGAGCTTCTGGACTTGCCCCCTCCGCGCGGTCTTCGAGACACTCCGGAGCTTGGCGAGGTCCTTCCCAAAGGCTTCGACCTCTTCGTCCGGCAACCCCCGGTTGCCAGTGCTTTTGACTTTCTTCTCTACCCTCTCTAGGTCACGCTCCCCGTCACGCTCGCTGCGTGACGCCGTCACGCTCGCGTCACGCTCCCCGTCACGCTCACGCTTGCGTTGCTGGCGCGCGGCGTCGTTCGCTCTCTTGAATTCGCGGCCGTAGGCTGCCCAATTCGTAATTACGAAGTCGTTCGGCCCGCCGGCCGGATCGGGAAGCAGGCGCCGACCCTCGGCAATGCCGGATGAGTCTTCGGCATCGGGGCCCGTGAGTCGCTCGATCGCCTCCCTCGCGAGATCGAGAGGGATTGCTCCAACGCGAGCGGCCTTCGCAGCCGTGAGCCTCTTCACTCTGCCGCTCTGTGTGCGCCCTTCGCGGAGAACGGCGAACCAGAGTTTCAGCGCGCAGACGCCTTCATAGGAGTCATCGCTCCAGAGCGAAGAGTCCTCGAGGTTGTCGCTGATTCTGGTGTAACCCGTCATGCGGCCTCCGCCGCCCAGGCGCGCTGAATGCGGCGAGCCTTTGCCAACTTCTCGAGCATCTCGGGGTCGCTCAGCCATGCGTGTCCCGCCTCGCCCGCGGCACGGGCCTCTGTGACGACGGCCGCGAGCTCCTGTCGGGTTATTTCGCCGTTGCGCGGAAGCGTAGGGTCAGGTCTCGAAACTCTCTTGACGCGGCGTCCGAGAGGCCTTACTTTGGATCCAGACTTTCTCGCTTGGCGCGTGGGGTCGGTTTCGTTGAGGCAGCCTGCCAGGGCTGCCTCTTCGTTTCTATGTCCCATCGTCTTCCTCCGTCTGCGTTGCGTGCTCGAGCGGAGCTCGATTGCTGAACCAGGCGAGGAACTCGTCGACACGCATGAAGCGGCGCTTTCCGGCGCCCGATCCCTCGGAGCGAATCGGCGCCCGTTTGCGCCGGAGCTGCCGCGATGAGAAGCCAGTGATTTGCTGGACGAGCTCCTCGTGCTCGGGATCCAGGCGGAGAACGACCGGCATGAGCGGGAGATGGCTCACGAGGACTCTCCAGTTAACCTTGACAGGGCGATCCGCCGAGCATCTTCGCGCTCAGGAGAAAGTCGACTTTGTCCGCGTTCGAAGCGGCTCAGGGTAATGGCGGGGATCTTCGCCGCGCGAGCGAGCTCACGGAGAGAAACCCCGTGAATAACGCGTTCCAAGCGTGCTCCGCTCAAAACCCGTACTTGCCGCTCGGTGGTACGTCGTGTCTTCACACTTCAGAGTGTGGGGCACCGGCGGGAAACCGTCTCAGCAGGAAGTTCCGAAAAGTTGTTACAAATGGAGCTTGGAAGGAGGAGAGCCGAAGTGACGGCGGATCGAGCGCTCGACGGTCGAAACGGACACTTCGAAGTGCTCAGCGGTTGTGACAATTCGGTGAGTTAGGCTGCCTTTGACGTCGCTCCGGTGCGACAGCTTTTCGAAGTAGATCGCACGTTCGGCGTGAACGAGGGCTTCTGCCGGGCGGCCGTCGGTGAACGCGATACGTTCAGGGTCGAGCGTCATCAGTGTGAGGAGCCGGTCGCGTACCGCGGCCGGCTGCGACTTGTAGGCCGCGCGAACGTCGTCGGCCGTCATGGCGGCTGCGCCGAAGTAGGACACGATCTGGAGCAGCATCCGTTCAAAGTGCGCCGGCAGTGACCCGCGGAGGTCTGCCACGCGAACCTTTCGCGAAGCCTTCACTGCGCCCGCCAGGTCGGTTCCTTCTGCCAGGAGCTTCCGCGCCCACTCGAGCGTGACGAACTGGTCGACCATCGCCCGCCATCGACGAGAGACGCATGCGGCCGGCCGCGCGTACAGCTCAAGAATGGGAACGATCACCTCCGTGAGCTCGAGCGCGAAGTACACGTTGAACTCGCTTGGATCGCCCGCCTCTCCCCTCGAGGCGAACGGGAGATACGGTCGCCCTTCGGATTTCTCCCAGCGTCCGTTTAGGTAAGCGACGGCGCCATCGGCGCCAGGATCGCCCGCGGCGAGCTCGTTGACGAGGAGCTCCGCCTCCTCGATAGCGGCGGAGGCGCCCTTCGTTTCGACGCAATCGGCGAGATGCCGGAGCAGCACCTTCCGACGAGAGAGGCCCGACTCCCACGCCTGAGAGTCGCTCCGACGAGGGTACGGGTCGAACTCGATCGTGACGCCCGGCTCGAGCGCGATCGCTCGCAGCGCGTCGGCAGCGGTGAGGAACGTGCGAAACGACGCGGGGACGAAACACTCGCGCGGGGATCCTGCGCCCTCGGCGCATGACCACCCGTCTCCCTTCTCGCGACGCAACCGATCGGTTAGTCGCCACGGCTTCGGGTGTCGCCTTCCTGCCTCCGGCTTCTTCTCCACGATCGTCCTCCCTCTGGACGCCCTGGGGGTACTACCGGCCCGTCAACGACGCCAGGGGAGCGTCGCTGTCCTCCGTCGAGTTAGACGGGCCGATCTCTCAATCTCAAGCTCCCAATGTTCCAGATTGTTCCACGGCAATGGCCAAAACAGCGTCCTTAGCAGTGTCCAATCGGGAGCGTGCCGCACACGACCCGCAAAAACCCCAACGTTTTCGCGGGTAAGGAGTTAGGCGGATTCGGGAGTCGGCTTCGAATCCCGTTGGGGACGCCACTTTCCTCCTGCTCAAAGCCTCCGCCGCCTTCCGCCACCCTCAGAACTGGAAGTAGAAGAACGGCTTCTCCAGGAACATGCGGAGGAGGCAGGCGACGAACATCGTGGCGAGGGCGACGGCCTCCCAGGCGTTGAAGCGCCACTTCCACTCCCAGACGTTCGGCGAGGCGTAGGCGTGCACGACGCAGGCGAGCACGACCAGGAGCGTCAGCCAGTCGGGAGCCGCTCCGAAGCCGTTCCCGCCTAACGCGGCCCGGAAGAAGCCGGACGTCATCTCGAGCGAATCGGCGCGAAAGAGCCAGCCGCTGTTCACCCAGAACAGCAGCACCAGAGCCCGCTTCGCCACGACCGATTTGATCCGGATCCCTGCCTTCGTCGCGAGCGACTCCACGACCATGCCGGCAGCCATGTAGGCGCCCCAGCCCACCATGTTCCAGCTCGCCCCGTGCCACAGCCCGATCAGCAGGAAGACGATGATGATGTTGAGCAGGGTGCGCGGGTAGCTCCTCGTCCCGGCGGCCAGCGGGAAGTAGACGTAATCGCGCATCCAGCGGCCGAGCGTCATGTGCCACCGTCTCCACAGCTCCGCGACCGACTGCGCCTTGAACGGGGAGTTGAAGTTCATCGGCAACTTGATGCCGAACAGCAGCCCGAGGCCCACCGCCATGTCCGAGTAGCTGGAAAAGTCGTAGTAGAGCCAGAAGCTCCAGCCGAGGTAGGCGGGCCAGAACTGCAGCGTCGTCATCCCTTCGTAGAGCCCCTGATCGACCATCGGAAACATCCAGTCGGCGATGCAGAGCTTCTTGAAGAGCCCGACGATGAAGAAGCACATCCCGAGCGCCATCGCGCGGCGGTCGGCGCGCGCCGGCGTCTGGTCGAGTTGCTCATCCAGCTCTGTCCATCGCACGATGGGGCCGGCGACGAGCTGCGGGAAGAGACTCACGAACGCCAGGAACTTCACCAGCGACCGCGTCGCCTGGGTCTTTCCCCGATAGACGTCGATCGTGTAGCTCATCGTCTGGAAGGTGTAGAACGAGATGCCGATCGGCAGGATGATCTGAAAGAGCGGCAGGCTCGATGCCATCCCTACGCTCGAGAGAACACGGTTGGTGGAGTCTGCGAAGAAGTCCCAGTACTTGAAAAAACCGAGGAGCGTGAGGTTCGTCGCAATCGAGAGAAGGAGCCACGCGCGTTTCCCCGCGGGCGAACCGCTGCGCTCGATTTGCAGACCAACGACGTAGTCGACGACGGACGAGAAGAGGAGCAGGCCGCAGAAGCGATAGTCCCAGTATCCGTAAAAAATGTAGCTCGAGACGAGGAGCACCGACTGCCGCCACACCCGCGACGATCCCGCCCAGTAGAGCAGCAGCGTCACCGGCAGAAAGACGAAGAGGAACGGAAACGACTGGAAGAGCATCAGTCGACCCCTTCATCGCGCGCGCAAACGCTCAGGGCTTCGAGCAGCCGAGCTCCCGCCTCCGCCGTGGGGTGGTGAGGATCGACGAAGTCCTCGTTCTGGAAGGCGAGCGACTCGACTTCGCAGTAGACCAGGCCTTTACCCTCGGCCTTTCGAAGAATCTCGCGCGTCGCCCGCTTCGTCTCGGGGAAGTGGGTTCCCTGGAGTGCGCGCGCGAGCTCCGGCGTCTCCGGCGTCACGTAGGCGACGATCGTGATCCGGCGCTCAGTCGCGAACTCGACGAACGCTTCAAAATCCTCGAGATGCTCCCCCTCCACGACCCCGCGGGAACGGTGAAGGCTGATCGCGGTCTCGGTGATCTCCCCGGCGTCAAGTGGAAGTGAGCGAAGGACGAACCCATCCTTGTCCCAGCGTCCAGCGCCTGCCTCGGCTGGCCCACGCGAACGGGTCGTAGCCGAAAGGAACGCCAGCGAAGCCTTCGTCTGAGCCGGGGACCAGAGGTGTGCCCACGACCGGAACTGCGAGAAGCGCGGATAGCGGAGGTGACGCCGGAGCTCCGGCACTTCGGCCGGATGCTGAAGGTAGGTCGTGACGTCGACGAAGCTCGAGGGGTCGACGCCGACGATCACGAGACGGATCGGATATCCGAGATCGTCCACGGCATAGCGCGTGAGGCTGAGCCAGTTCTGCGGCGAGCTCTTGGGCCCACCGAGGTGGAAGGCCTGGAGCCCGAACAGCCGCTTCACGCTCACGGGAGGCAGCATTCGGACTCGCGACGAGCCAAGGATCAAAGCCTCGGGGGGCGGGTCGGCGGCGCGAAGGAGATCGAGTTTGGCGAGACGAACGGGACGCGGCCGCTGCAGGCCGAGCGGCGATCCATAGATGCTGTAGGGATCGACGAGATAGTTGAAGCCGCCGAGGAGCGCGAGCGCCACGCCGATCAGAACGAGCAGCAGCTTGAGAAAGCGCGCCGCTTTCGGCTCGGACGCGGCCAGATGATCTTCGAGCCGAGGCTCCGTCGGGCGCATGGCGAAAAAGCCTACAGCAGCCGCGAGGACCCCTGCACCGTTTTTTCACCAGTGTTCAGCGAAGGGGTGACGTAAAGCAGGGAGGCGAAGCTGCCGGGTCGACGCCAGGGCAATCTCATTCCTCCCGCTCGGCCTCGATGCGCACCACATCGAGACCGATTCGATGCCGAGACACAGTTCCGGAGGACGGCGGCACGGGCACGAAACGTGACTCAACGCACACAGACATGTGTGCTCCTCACGGTTGAATCGCGCCCCTCCACCGCTTAGAATCCGCGCCATGAAAAAGGCACTTTCGGTTCTGTTCGTCCTCTCCCTTCTCGCCGTCGGCATGACGGCGTCGGCCACCACCTACGGCAAGGCGCTCGGCAAGGGCGATGCGGTCAAGGTCAGCGAACTGATCGCGAACGCCGACCAGTACACGGGCAAGACCGTGAAGGTCGAGGGCATCGTCACCGACGTCTGCGAGAAGCGCGGCTGCTGGATGGTGATCGCGGGCGACAAGGAGTTCCAGTCGATCCGTTTCAAGGTCGAAGACGGCGTGATCGTGATCCCGATGGAAGCGAAGGGGAAGAAGGCGGTCGCCGAGGGCACGTTCACGAAGATCGAGCTCTCGCTCGAGAAGGCGATCGAGCACGCGAAGCATCTCGCCGAGGAGCAGAAGAAGCCGTTCGATCCGAAGAGCGTCACCGGGCCGACCGTCACCTTCCAGCTCAACGGCACCGGCGTAATCATCGACTGACGCCTCGGGCCGGACGGCGACCATGGTGAACTGGCGGCGCGTCAACCGCGCGGTGCACCGCGACGTGGGCTACTTCTGCGCCGCGTTGACGCTCGTTTACGCGATCTCGGGCGTGGCGGTGAATCACACGGCCGACTGGAACCCGAGCTATAAGATCGAGCGGGTCGAGCGGACCTTCGCGCCGATCGCGGTCGGCTCGCGCGAGGAGATGGTGGCGGCGCTCGTCACGACGCTCGAACTTCCGGGACCGCCGCAATCGTCGTTCCGGTCGGCGCCGCATCTCGTTGACCTCTTCTACGAAGGCTGGAGCGTGAAGGCGGATGCCACCGCGGGCAAGGCGACGATCGAGCGCCCGCGCGACCGCGTCATCCTGCGCGACGTGAACTTCCTCCACCTCAACCACCCGAAGGGCGTCTGGACCTGGGTCGCCGACGGCTACGCCGTGCTCCTCGCGCTCCTCGCGATCACCGGCCTCTTCATCCTGCGCGGCCGCAACGGCCTGACCAGACGCGGCATCTGGTTCGTCGGCGCTGGCCTGCTGCTGCCGGTGGGGTTTTTGATTGTGTTGAGGTACGTCTGAAAAAGGGCCAAAGGCCAGTGGCCAGAGGCCAAAGTAGGCCGAGGCAATACTGAGGACTGAGTGCTGGCCGACGTAATCGGCTTCCGTACCAGATCAACGCCGTACCTTTCAGTTAGGCCAACGAGCTCGGCATGCAAACTTTCGTCAGCACAATCGCTGCCTGCTCTGGCCTATGGCCTATGGCCTATGGCCTGCTTCTGGCCTATGGCCTGCCTTACCGCCTGATTCTCAGCGACTCGTACATCACTTCCGGCAGGGAGCCGCTAAAGTGGAGGCCTTCGACTTCGGGCCGCACGAAGCGGTAGATCTGCTCGTGGAAGAGTGGGAGCACGCGGGCCTCACGCGCGATCAGCTCTTCGATCTCGCGGTAGATCGTGTGCCGCATGCTCGGGTCGAGCTCGGACCGCGCGCGGGCGATCAGCGTATCGAGCGCGTCGCAACCGCAGAAGCGTCCGATGATTCCTCCCTGCGAGTGCAGGAGGCCGTGCATGAAGGTGTCGGTGTCGGGGTAGTCGGCGACCCAGCGGCTCATGTTGATGTCGGCGCTGCCGCTCGTCTGCAGCTCGAGAAACTCCGACATCGGCCGGTCGACGATCCTGAGTCGGACGCCGCGCGCGCGGAACGCCGAGAAGATCTCGCTCGCCATGACCGAGTAGTGCCCCGCGTACATCGGGTGAACGTTGATCTCGAGCTCGAGGTCGAGCTTCTCGGCCGGGAGCACGACCTCCGGCACCCGCGGAGGCTCCGACGCGTAGCCGAGCAGCCCGGGTGAGATCATTCCGTGCGCCGGAATCGCAAGCCGGCCCAGCGTCCGCTGCACGATCGACGGCACGTCGACGCTCTGGATCAAGGCGCGTCGCACGTCTCGATCCGCGAGCGGGCCGCGCGCCGTGTTGAACGCTGCGAAGTAGATCGAAAGCCTCGGCACCTCGCGGTAACCCGCCGCGAAGACGGGGTCGTGCCGCAGCTCCTCGACGTCGTGCGGAAAGAGCTCGGCCGCCACCGAGAGGCGGCCGGCAACGAACTCCCGGCGAATCTCCGAGGGCGTCGAACCGAGGTGGAAGACGATTCCCTCGGACTTCGGGAAGCCGCGATTCCAGTAATGCGGGTTCTTCTCGACCTCGATGCGCTTCCCCTTCTCGAACTTCACGAGGCGGAACGGGCCTGTGCCAACGCATCCGCCGCGCCACGAGACGCCGAGCTTCTCGGTACCTTCGGGGAGGATCGCGAGCGATGGGTGGGAGAGCATCGGGGCGAAGAACGCGACGGGCTGTTCGAGCTCGACGACGAACTCGTAGGGCGTGATGATCTTGAAGCCGCTCAGGTCGCGCGAGCGTCCCTCGATCAGCGCAACCGCGCCGCGAACCGGCGCGAGCAGCCACTGCGCATCGCTCTTGTCGTCGAGCAGCAGTCGCTCCCACGAGTGCCTCACGTCGCGCGCCGTGAGCCTCCTGCCGTCGTGGAACCTCGCCTCCCGGACCCGGATCCGGTAGCGCGTGCCCGCTTCCTCCGCGCGAATCTCGGAGGCGAGCCACGGGACCACGCGCGCCCCTTCCACGCAGCGTGTCAGCGTCTCGAAGATCGTTCCAGCGATCTCGGCCCGCTCGACGGTGTGCGTTCGGGACGGATCGATCTCACTCACGTCCTCGGCGATCGGCACCTGCAGCACGCCTCCGCCGGCCGACGCCCCGAGCGTCGAGACGCGCACCTCCTCGGTGACGCCGAGCGTGTCGTAGTTGACGTAGGGCGAGTGGCTCGCGAGCGTGAGCCCGCGCACCCGCGGGCTCGTCACGCGGTAGTCGATCTCGTGGAAGAGCGGGAGCACCGCCGACTCTTTCGCGATGAGACTCTCGAATCGGTGATAGAGAGCCTCGCGCACGATCGGCCGCGTCTCGCGCCGCGCCCCTTCGAGCACGGTGTCGAGATCGGGCGACGAGTAGTAGCGTGCGAAGAGGCCGTTCGTCGAGTTGAACAGGCCGTTGGCGAACGTGTCGGGGTCGTCGTAGTCGGCGACCCAGCGGCCGATGCGGATATCGATCCCGTCGGAGTTCTTCGCGGACTCGAGAAACTCGGCCATCGTCGTCGCGGTGAACGACAGCTCGACGCCCAGGTCGCGCCAGTGCTCGAGCAGCGCGCTCATGAGCGTCCGGTAACGGTCGTGAAAGATCGGATGCGCCGCGGCGACCAGCCTGATCGGCTTCTCGAGTCCCAGCCCGTCGATCATCTCGAGCGCCTGCTCGCGGCTGAGCACCTTGCGTTTGAGCCCCGGGTCGTGGCCGAAGATCCCGGGGGGAATGACGCCGGTCGCGGGCTGCGCGAGCCGTCCCAGCGTCCGCCAGACGAGGTCATTCGTCGGCACGCTGCGGCAGAGAGCCTCGCGGAGCCTCTCGTTGCCGCCGAGCCTGCTGAAGAGGTTGAAGACCGCGAGATAAACGTTCTTCTTCGGCGCTTCAACGTGCCCGTCACGCATCCGCGGGTCGCGCAGGATCTCCTCGAGGTCCTGCGGCAGAAGGTCGCGCGCGACGTCGAGCCTGCCCGCGCGCAGTTCGCTTGCCATCTCCGCGGCGCTCGGCATCACGCGAAAGACGATCGAGTCGAGCTTCGCCCGCGCCCGGTGCCGTCGCGCGTCGACCGCCTCGAGCACCACGCCGTCGCGGCTCTGCTTCGCGAGTCGGAACGGACCGGTGCCGATCGCTTTGCCCGACTCGTCGATCCTGGCGATGGCGATCGTCAAGTCGCTGAGGAGCGCCGGGTAGAACGGCAGCGCCTCGTGCAGCCGGAACTCGATCTCGTGACTCGACCGGACGACGATCCCCTCCACCGAATCCGCGCTGCCGGCGCGATACTCGGCAGCTCCGCGAATTCCTCCGAACGCCGCGCTCAGGTCGCGCCTGTCCGCGCGGATCCCGCGCTCGAACGACTCCTTCACGATCTCGGCGGTCAAAAGCGTGCCGTCGTGGAAGGCGACGTCCTTGCGCAGGCGCAGCCGGAAGACCCGTCCTTCGTCGTCGACCTCCCAGTCCGAGCAGAGCATCGGCACCTGGTGCCCCTGGCCATCCGACTCGAAGAGCGTCTCGAAGCCGAGCCCGAGGACTTCGCCCTCTTCGTCGATCGTCATCAGCGCAGGCTCGGAGGCCACGATCGGATTCACGAGTCCCACCGTGAGCGTCCCGCCCGACGGGATCATGTCCTCCGCCGCGCGCGCGGACGGTCGCTGCCGCGCCTCGAGCGACTCGATCTCCTCGTGGATCCTCTTCGCCTCCTCGTGCTCTCCGCGAAGCGAGGCGAGCGTGAGCGCAAGCGAAAGCAGGTCGCGCAGCACTGCCGCCTGGTCGAACGCCCGAGCGGCGTCGAGTCCGCGCGCGAGCCAGTGGCGTGTCTCTTCCGCGCGGCGCGCGTGCCACGCGATCTCGGCCGCGAGCAGCATCGCCTGCGGCGCGCGGCGCGGGGCCGCGCGTTCGAGCACGCGCACTGCCTGGTCGGCCTCGCGCAACGCTGCCTCGAGGTTGCCGAGCATCCGCTGCGCCGACGCGAGAATCGTCCTCGCCTCCCCTTCGTTCGCGGCGCCCGTCGCAGAGTCGTCGTCGAGGAACTCCATCACCGTCCGGGTCACGCGCACGGCCCGCTCGGGCGTGTACGCGTCGAGCGAGCGCCGCGCGAGCTCGAGCCCGTACTCGACCGTTTTTTCGGCTACGTCGCCCTCCGAGAAGTGATGTACGAGCTGCGGGTAGACTCGCTCGAGCCGTCCCGCGTTCCGCGACTCGAGCAGCTCCGCGTAGCGGCGGTGCAGCGACTTGCGCCGCCTGCGCGAGAGCCCGCCGTAAAGAACGTCGCGAACGATGCCGCTCGAGAAGGTCAGCATGTCGCCGCCACGCGACTCCTTCTCTTCCTCGAGCAGCCCTTCGTGGATCAGCATGTCGATCGCTTCCTCGATCTCGCTGCCTTCGGCGAGCGCCTCGAGGTCGCGGAACTCGAAGGTCTTGCCGAGCACGGAGGCGATAGAGAGAAGATCGCGCAGCGCGTCCGAGAGGCGCTCGACGCGCCGCTCCACCGTCTGCTGGATCGTCTCCGGCAGCGCGTCGGCCGCGATCGTCATCTGCCGCGAAAGGCTCCACTCGCCGGTGTCGCTCTTCGCGATGCCGCCAGAGTCGAGCAGCGACCTCACCAGCTCCTTCGTGAAGAACGGGTTCGCCTCGGTCGACTCGTAGAGCCGCTGCGCGAGGCTGTCCGACACCGGCTCGGGGCCGACCATCGACTGCACCAGCAGGAGATGGTCCGCGGGCGAGAGCGGCTCGAGCACGATGTGCGCGAAGCGCGGATCGTCACTGAAGCCCTCGATCATCCGCATCAAGGGGTGACGCCGGTCCACTTCCGTATCGCGGTAGGTCGCCGTCACGAGGGTCGGCGTGGGACCGAGCCGCCGGACCACGTACGCGAGCGCGTCGACCGAGGTCTCGGCGGCATGCAGGTTCTCGAGCACCAGCACGAGCGGCCGCCCGCCGGCGATGCGAGTCAGTGTGCGCGCGATCAGCTCGTACACGAATGTGCGGTCGTCGATCTTCGCCCCGTCGGCGCCGATCGTGCTCTTCGACCCCGAGCGGAGCGCGCTCACCTCGCCGAGCGATGGAAAGAGCGCGATGAGCTCGTGGCCCAGGTCGGAGAAGTCGGGGTGCTCGGCCGACGAGTGTGTCTCGCTTCCGCGAAAGTACTCCTGTAGCACCTCGACGAATCCCTGGTAGGGAAAGGTGCGGTCCTGTTCGATGAACCTGCCGTGAAGCACGCGGATCTTCCGGGCCCGCGCGAGACTCTCGATCTCCTCGAGCAGGCGGCTCTTGCCGATTCCCGGCTGTCCCCCGAGTACCACGAACTGGCACTCGCCCTCGAGCGCGGAGTGGAGGCGTCGCTGAATGTCGACGAGCTCCTTCTCGCGGCCGACGAAGCGCGACACCGGCGGGCGCGCGTACTGCGCCGTGACCGCCCGCGAGATCTGGAACGCCTTGTCCTGCTGCTCGCTGCCGAGACGCGAGCGGAAGCTCTCGAGCGCGAGGGCGAGATCGGTCGCGCGCTGAAAGCGCTTCGACGGGTCCTTCGCGAGCGCCCGCATGATGATGTCCTCGAGCTCCTCCGGGATCAGCGCCCCCTGCGCGCGCAGCGACGGCGGGATCTCGTGCGCGATCCGGTAGAGCACTGCCTGCATGTCGCCCGTGAAGGGCGGATGCCCCGACACGCACTCGTAGAGCACCGTGCCGAGCGAGTAGATGTCGGTGCGCGAGTCGATGTCCGCGCCCGCGAGCTGCTCGGGGCTGAAGTAGTGCGCGGTGCCGATCAGCGCCCCGGTCTGCGTGATGCGCCCGGTCGTCGTCGTTCGCGCGAGACCGAAATCCATCACGCGAACGCGCAGCTGCCCTTCCTCCTCGAAGACCATGATGTTCTCGGGCTTCACGTCGCGATGGACGACACCGTGCGCGTGGCTGTACTCGAGCGCCTCCCCGACGCGGATGCCGATCTCGAGGAGGTCGCGGAGGCTCTTGAGCTTCTTGCGCAGGAACGAGCGCAGGTTCTCTCCCCGCACGACCGGCATGACGAAAAAGAGCGCCCCTTCGTCCGCGCCTATGTCGTAGATCGGGACGATCGCGGGATGGTCCATCTGCGCGACCAGCTGCGCTTCGCGGCGGAAGCGCTCCTCGGATTGCGGAGTGAGCAGCGCCGGCGGGATGATCTTGACCGCGACGTCGCGGCCCAGGAGCGGATCGTGGGCGCGATAGACCACGCCCATCCCGCCGTGCCCCAGCTCGCCGACGATCTCGTAACGATCACCCAGTTTCGCGCCGATCATTTGGAGGATGATGCGGGGACATTCTAGCGCGTGCCGAAGCGGATCCTCCGCTGGTCAGGGGGCCAGAGGCCAGCGCGGCAGGCCAAAGGCCAGAGGCCAGAGGCCAAAGCAGGAGTGAGGCAGGCCAAAGGCCAAAGCAGGCCTTGAGGTCGCACAGAAACTCCTCCGTCTTCTCGCCTCTCGCCTGCTTTGGCCTCGCTCTCCGCCTTTCGCCTTTCGCCTGCCGCCCGAAAAGCGCATCATGGTTCTGAGTCTCCAATCATGGAGCGCCGCAAGGCGGAGGAACAGTGACCGAAGAATCCCCAGCAACATTCGAGAGTTTGGGCCTGCGCGCCGAAATTCTCACCACTCTCAGCGGCCTGGGCTACGAGGCCCCGACACCGATCCAGGAAAAGACGATCCCCGTGATGCTCGAGGGACGCGACATCATCGGCCAGGCGCAGACCGGCACCGGCAAGACCGCGGCCTTCGCCCTTCCGATTCTCCAGAAGATCGACCCCGAGCTGATGAAGACGCAGGCTCTCGTCCTCGCGCCGACTCGTGAGCTCGCCATGCAGGTCGCCGAGGCGTTTCATACGTACGCGAAGGGACTGGGGCAGATCACCGTACTCCCCGTCTACGGTGGCGCGCCGATGTACCTGCAACTGCGCCATCTCGAGCGCGGAGCGCAGATCGTCGTCGGCACCCCGGGACGCCTCATCGACCATCTCGAGCGTGGAACGCTGAAGCTCGAGGCGGTACGCACCGTGGTTCTCGACGAAGCCGACGAAATGCTGCGGATGGGCTTCATCGACGACGTCGAGCTGATCCTCTCGAAGGTCCAGTCGCCACGGCAGACGGCGCTTTTTTCGGCGACGATGCCTCCGGAGATCAAGCGGATCGCGGCGCGCCACCTCGTCGAGCCAATAAAGATCGAGGTCGAGCACAAGACGATGGCGGCGCCGGCGATCGAGCAGCGCTTCATCAACGTCAACGAAGCGCAGAAGCTCGACGTACTGACGAAGATCCTCGAGCTCGAGCCGAGCGAGGCTACGCTCGTATTCCGGAGGACGAAAAACGGCGCAGCGGAGCTGGCGGAGCGACTCGAGGCTCGAGGCTTCTCTGCCCAGGCGATGCACGGCGACATGACCCAGTCGCTCCGGGAAAGCGTGATCCGACGCCTCAAGGCGGGACAGATCGAGGTGGTCGTCGCCACCGACGTTGCGGCGCGTGGTCTCGACGTCGAGCAGATCGAGCACGTCGTCAATTTCGACATCCCCCACGACCAGGAGGTCTACGTCCACCGCATTGGCCGGACGGGGCGCGCCGGGCGCAGCGGCGTCGCCACGCTCTTCGTCACTCCAAGGGAGCGGAAGATGCTGCGCGACATCGAGCGCTTCACCGGCGGTGTAATTGCCCAGATGCGTATGCCGACGCACGCCGACGTCCACGCGAAACGGGTCACCGTCTTCAAGAAGAGCGTGCGGAAGGGCCTCGAGGACGGGGATCTCGAGCTCTACACGTCGCTCGTGAACGAGATCGCCGAAGAGAGCGGGCGCGACATTGCGGAGGTCGCGGCAGCCGCGGCCAGGCTCGCGAACGGGTCACGGTCGCTCGAGTTGAAGCCGGAGCCCGTCGTGCGCGAGCAGGCCATGCGGCCGCAGGTCGACACGCGATCGGAATTCAAACAGAACAAGGCGAAGTACGTGGAGCGCGCGGCCGCTCCTGGCAGGAACGCCACGAGCAGGGCGCCGATCATGGGGCGCGCGGAGCAGGAAGGAAGCGATCCTGCCGCCCCGAGTTACCCGCTGGCGCCCACGGCGGGTCAGCGGCTCAAGGGTTACGCGCGTCCGGACGGCCGCAAGGACCGCGACGAGGGAGCGGGCGCGCGCAAGCCACCCCGTGACTCGCGCAGCGAGCCGAAGGTACGGCTCGCGATTGCGCTCGGCATCGAGCATGGGCTCAGGCCCGCAGACGTCGTCGGGTCGATCGCGAACGAAGCCGGGGTTCCGGGTCGCGACATCGGCCCCATCGAGATCGGCGAAACGTCGACGGTCGTTTCCGTACCGGCGCGCGTCGCGTCGATGGTGATCGAAAAGCTGGCGAGCGCTCGTCTGCGCGGCAAGTCGTTCCGCATCCGTCGCGAAGGCGAGCCGTTAGGCCGCAGGGACGACGGGCCGGAGGCTGGAGGAGTCCCGAGGCCGGAGCAGCCGGCAGGGGCACCGCGGGAGTACAAGCGCGCAGCACCTTCGGGCGATCGTCCGCGGAGCTACAGCCGCGATGACCGCAGCGGACCTCCGGCGCGCAAGCCGTACCCGTCGGCCGATCGGCCCGCAAAGCCGGCAGGCCACAAGCCGTTCTACAGCCGCTTCCAGGAAGGCGCCGCCCCCGCGGCCGCCGAAGGGCAAGATAAGAAGCCGTATCGCGCGAAGGGTGACTCCTACGCGAAGCCCGCGGAAGACAAGCCTTACCGCGCGAAGAGCGACTCCCACGCGAAGCCCGCGGGAGATAAGCCTTACAAATCGAAGAGCGGTCCCTATTCGAAACCCGCGGGTGCGAAGCCGTTCCGGAGCCGCGCCGCCGAAGGCAGCGCCCCGCCGCGGACGGAATCTCGCGGAAAGAAGCCGTTCGGCGCCGACAAGGGCGGATTCTCGAAACCCGGCGCGAAGAAACCGTTCTACAAGACGGTGCTGGACAAGAAGTTCAAGAAGAAGCCGAAGTAGGCGGGGATTTACGATTTCGAATTTCGAATTTCGGATTTCGGATTTGGTCGCAGGGATGAATTTGAATTCCGGGCGGCGCTTCCTTCGACGCCGCGGTAGCGGCGTCATTCTAAATAGCCCAGCGCGTAAGCGCTGGGGAAGCGTCGACAGAGGATGATCCGCGCCGCGGTAGCGGCGCGATTCTGGATCGTCCGGCGCGTAAGCGGCGCCCCCCCGTTGCACATCGAGCGGTTCCCGAGGTACCTTCGGTCAGGGACTTACGCCAGGTCGATCGGCGACCATGGCTCACAGCTACAACGCGCATTACGTTCACCTCGTTTTCAGCACGAAGGGCCGTCGGGCGTCGCTCGCGCCTGAAGTTCGCACCGAACTCTTCCCTGTACTCATCGGAATCTCTCGAAACGTCGGCACGACGCCGATTCGAGTAGGCGGGTGGGTTGATCACGTGCACCTGCTCCTGGCACTGTCCGCGAGCTCGCAGGTCGCGTCGATAGTGCGGGATCTCAAGTCGAATTCGAGCAGATGGATCCACGAACATTGGCCTGCGAAGAAGGGCTTTGCCTGGCAGGATGGATACGCCGCCTTCAGTGTTTCGCCGGGGAAGCTGGAATCAGTGAAACGGTACATCGAGACCCAGGAGGAGCATCACCGTCGCCTTTCGTTCAGGGACGAGTACCTCGCATTCCTGGACGCGGCGGGGATCGTGTACGACGAACGATTCGTGCTGGGATGAGCGGGGGGAGCCCCACGCTCACGCGTGGGGCAATTCAAATGGCGCCGCTGTCGCGGCGCGCGGAGTTTGCTGATTACGATTCCCCCCACCCTTACGGGTGGGGCTATCTAGAAGCGGCCGCTTCCGCGGCCGTCAATGAGGTCACTCGCGTGCGTTGACCGTGGCCTGCTCGTCGCCTATCGCCTCTCGCCTCACTCGTACCTGAGCGCCTCGATCGGATGCAGCGCGGCGGCTTTCCAGGCCGGGTACCAGCCGAAGCCGATGCCGATGATCGAGCAGACGACGAGCCCGGTGACCGCCCAGAACCAGGGGAAGACCATCGCGATGTCGAAGAAGATCGCCATCCCGTTTCCGCCGGCGACACCGGCGATGATCCCGGCGATCCCTCCGACCTCCGAGAGGACGATCGCCTCGACGAGGAACTGTCGCACGATGTCCTGCTTGCGCGCTCCCATCGCCTTGCGTACGCCGATCTCGCGCGTCCGCTCGGTGACGCTCACGAGCATGATGTTCATGATGCCGATGCCTGCCGCGAGCAGCGCGATCGCGCTGACGACGAAGGCTCCGGCGCGGATCGTTCCGGCGATCGACGCGAACGCAGAGATCAGCGTGTCGTTCGAGTAGACCTCGAAGTCGTTCTCGGCGCCGACCTTCAGGCCGCGCGCGACGCGCATCGCCCCGATCGCCTTGTCGAGCGTCTGGTTGTAGGTCTGCTGCGAGCTCGACTGCACCGCGATGTTGACCGTCCGGTTCGTGCTCCCGAAGTCGGAGAAGAACTTCGTGATCGGAACCAGGATCATGTCGTCCTGGCTCTGTCCGAACGTGGAGCCCTTTTCGGCGAGCACGCCGATGATCTGGTAAGGCCGCTCGTTGATCTTGATCGTCTTGCCGACCGGCGACTGGCTCGGGAAGAGCTTCTTCTGGATCTCGACCCCGACGACCGTCACCGCGCGTCCGAGATCGACGTCCTCCGCCGAGAGGTTCCGCCCGTACGCCATCGAGTACTGGTTCGCGAGAAGGAAGTGCTCGTTGGTGCCGACGATCGTCTTCCCGCGCACTTTCGTCCGCTCGTAGCTCGCCGTCTCGCCCCCGTCGAACACCTTGAAGCAGATCACCTCGGCCTGGCCTTCCATCAGCCGCTCGAACTCGCGCGCCTGCGCAAGCGTGATGTTCCGCCGGTTCTCGTACTTGTCCTCGGAGTCCGGACCGGTCTGGATCACCGGGTACTTCGCGAACTGGAATAGGTTGCTGCCGAGAAAGGCGAGCCCCGTCTCGATCGAGCCCGCGATCACGCTCAGCGCCGTCATCACGCCGATGACCGAGAAGACGCCCACCGCGATGCCGAGCATCGTCAGGATCGACCGAAGCTTGTTCAGCTTCAGCGACTGCAGCGCCATCCGGAAGATCTCGGCGAAGCTCATCGATCCGCCTCATTGCCGCCATGAGC
>JBPPMG010000028.1:0-2921 GCA_051305935.1 Thermoanaerobaculia bacterium | reverse complement strand
CAGCCACTCCTCCGCGCACCCAAAGGTGCGCGCGTTGTGGTCGCGTACCCCCTGCACGAACCCGCGTTATCGACGGCGCTCGCAGCGTGACGCAGACTCGGGAGCGTGGACGCTTGCTCAGCCCGTCGACGATTGCTCTTCCGCGAGCGGCGAAGTCGGCACGGTCACGCGGCCGATCGGCGTCGCGAGCTCATCGCCATCGAGACGCGCCCGGGTGCGAACCCAGTACTTGGGCGCGAGCTCGAGGTACCGATCGCGCGGCCAGTACGGGACAATGCGGATGATCTCTGCGAGGTAGGTCTCGGCGTCGATCCCGTGCAGCTTGCACGAGGCGATCAGCGAGAAGAGGTTCGCAGCGGCGCCCGCGTGGTCGTCGGAGCCGCAGAACATCCATGCCTTTCTGCCGCTCGCGATACTTCGCAGCGCGCGCTCGCTGGCGTTGTTCTCCAGGCGGAGGCGGCCATCATCGAGGAAGCGGCGGAGGGCATCGCGCTGGCGAATGGCGTAGCCGAACGCGGTCGCGACGGGACCGCGCACGCTACGCACACGCTCGAACACGCCGTCGGCCCACGCGAAGAAGTCGTCGAGCATCGGGCGCGAGATGCGCTGCCTTCGCTCGTGCCGTTGCTTCGGCGCGAGGTCGGCCCAGCCTTCTTCGAGCGCGAAAAGCGCGTGCACGCGAAGAAGCGCCTCCCGCGCCGCAGGGTCCTTCGTCGTGACCGCGGCCTCCCACCATTTTCTGCGAGCGTGGCTCCAACAGGCGACCTCGTCGGGAGGCTTCTCGCCCTCGTCGACGGCTTCGCCGCGAAAGAGTGCGTCGTACACGCAGTGTGCGTCGGCCTGAATGTAGCCCTTGAAGCCCTTGAACATCGCGCAGACCGCGTCGCTCGTGTGCTTCGGCTGGTACTCGAAGAAGACGTGATCGCGATCGGCGAGCACGACGAAGAAGTGGCCCTTCGCGCATGCCTGCCGTTTGCCGCCGGGGATCCGCGCGGGCTGGATCGACACGCCTGTCGCGTCGGTAGAGAGACAGAAGGCGGTCTCCTTCGCTTCCTTCGCGCACGCGTCGACGATGCAGCCGAGCGTCGCGCCGACGTGCTCGGCGTAGCGGCACATCGTGCTGTCGTCGCAGACGATGCCCTCGCTCGCGAGCTCCTCGGCGAGGCGCGTGAACGGCATCCCGAAGCGGAACTTCTTCGTGAGAATGTGAGCGATGAACGACGGCGCCAGCATCCCGCGCTCGTAGATCTCCTTCGGCGTCGCGGCCGTCACGAACTCCGGCGCATCGCCTTCGCGGTCGACCTTGTACTTCGCGCGCGCCATGACGATGCGGATGGGTCCGCCGCGGCGGTATCCGAGCTTGTAGCTCTCCTCGAATCCGATGCGCTCCGCTTTGCCTTCGAGCGCGGGGTCGGTGATCTCGACGCGCTCTTCCGGCATGAAGATCTCGCTGAAGTTGCGGCGTCCCCTGGACTGTTGTCGACGCGGCACCTTCGGCTCGTCGTCGGAGTTGGCGTCGGGCGCGGCCGCGCCGTCGCCAGCGAGCTCCTTGGCCATCGCGACGAGCTTCGCCTGCGTCTCCGCGAACTCGAGCTCGAGCTGCTGCGTGTCGATGCGCTCGGCCTGTGCGACGAAGATTCGTCGGCGAATCAGCTCGAGGTGGGCCTTGAGCTGCTCGTACGCATGGCGAAGCTTGTCGCGCTCGGCCGTGACCCTCTCGAGCCGCGCTTCGAGCTCGTCGATCCTCCGACGGAGCGCACTCTCTTGCTCAATCACCGCCGCGGTCTCAGCCATCGCGACGTTTCTCGTAATCCACGCGATCCGTGTTGTCGAGGCTATGTATGCATCATGCACTCACTTAGATCGCACCTTGTGCGCACGCTCAGTGCGTGCGCCGCGGGGGCGTCGCCGGCGCTGCGTCGTCGACGTCGATTCCGTCGAGCAGCGCCTCGAGCGCGACGTCATCGACCTCGATGTGACGCGCGGTGCTGCTCGTCGCTTCCGGAACTTGGAACGTCCCGCGATCGAGCCGCTTGTAGAAGATGCACATGCCAGTGCCGTCGAAGAACAGCACTTTGAGCGCATCGCGCCGGCGCCCGAAGAAGACGAAGAGCGCGCCGCTACGCGCTTCGTAGCCGACCTGCTCTTTCGCGATGCCCGAGAGGCGGTCGAACGAGAAGCGCATGTCGATCGGCTCGAGCGCGATGTAGATCTCCACGCCCGACGGGATCATCGCGCCTCGGCGAGAACGCGGAGGACGTCACGCAGCACGGCCTCGTCGAACCCGCGCCCCACTGCAACCTGATAGCGGCCCACGACGATCGCGAGCGGCGAGCTCGATGCGGTCTGCGTGACCATTTCGCCCGGCGCGACGACGCGCGCCATCGCGATCGGCGCGCCCGCCTTTGCTTCCGCCCGAGTCCTTCGCAGAAATTCGCCTGCCCACCACCGAAGCATTCGCCCCGTGAACTCTTTGCCGTCCGCGAACTCTTCGGACGAGAGCCCGCTCGCTTTCCACGCGCGCACGCGCTCCGCCCAGACATCGGCCTTCGCCCTCATGCACCAGAGCATGCAGCGCCGCGCTCACGCGCGGAAGAACGCGGGCTCGTGCAGGGGATACGACTGAACGGCGATCGCCCAAGCGCTCGAACTTCCGGGCGGCCGCAGCACCACAATGCCGCCATCCCCGAATGTCGGGTCGAGCGTCCCCGCCGCGCCGGTGCACACGACGCTTCCGTCGGAGCCAGCGCCCGCGTCCGCAGCGTCGCTGGCATCTGACGAGCCGCCCTCGCCGCCATCCTGGGGCCCGACGCTCGCGTCTGCACCGGCCTCGGGGGCCGTGCTCCCCTCCGTCGCGCCGTCGGCGCACGCCACGCTCTCGCACAAGTCGGCGTCGTCGCTCGACCCGCACGCGAAGGCGA
>JBPPMG010000390.1:0-2084 GCA_051305935.1 Thermoanaerobaculia bacterium | reverse complement strand
ACGTCGGTCGTGAGGATCGCGTGCGAGGTCGCCTCGACTCCCGAGGGCGAGAGCCTCGCGATCGCTCCCGGCAGCGCCTTCCGGACCTTCGCGTCCTCGAGCACCACGCCGATCACTCCGGTCGAAGCGAGAAACACCTCCTCGGTCTTGCAGCCGATGAGCTCCGCCGCGCGGTCGCGCACGCGCCGCGCTGCCTCGAGACCTTCTTTCCCGGTGATCGCATTCGCGCAGCCGGCGTTGACGACGACCGCGCGCACGCGGCCCCCCGTCTTCACGAGCCCCTTCCGCGACAGCACCACCGGCGCCGCCTGAAAGCGATTCCTCGTGAAGATCGCCGCAGCGCTCGCGCCATCCTCGGCGACGATCAGCGCCAGGTCCGGCCGCTTCTTGCGAAGACCAGCCCGGATCCCGGACGAAACGAATCCTTTTGGGAGCTTCATCGGCTGGAACTCCTTCGGAGAGGGGCGAGGGACGAGGGACGAGAGACGAGGGAGTGGCGCAACTTCGCGATCTCCTTTTTTGCCGCGCTCGCAGCTCTCTTCACCTGCCGCGGCGCGGTTCCGCCGAGAGCGCTCTTGGCGGCGACCATTCTTTCCGGCGTCGCGTTGCGGAGATCCGCAGCGGTAATAGTGGCGGAGGCTTCAGCCTCCGTCTTTTGCTTTCCACGAAGCGGGGTCTTCCCGGAAGGAAGCATCCCGCTCCGTAGGAGGGGAGAGCCGGAGGCTGAAGCCTCCGCCACTGCTTGAGCCTCGGCCACTCTCTTTCCCACGATCTCGTGGGCTTCGCGGAAGGGGATGCCTCGCGACGCGAGGGCGTCAGCGAGGCCGGTGGCCATGAGCTCGTCGGAGGCGGCCGCGGCGCGCATCGCTAGGCTGTTGACGGTCAGCGTCTCGACGAGAGTCGCGAGCACCGGGAGCATCTTCGCGATCGAGAGGCGCGTGCGGAAGAGCGGCTCCTTGTCGAGCTGGAGGTCCTTGTTGTAGGCGAGCGGGAGCCCCTTGAGCAGCGCGAGGAATCCCGTCAGCTCGCCGATCGAGCGTCCGGCGTAGCCGCGCGCGAGCTCGAGGAGGTCGGGGTTCTTCTTCTGCGGCATCCGCGACGAACCCGTGGCGAGCGAGTCCGGCAGCTCGACAAACCCCACCTCGTCCGCCGAATAGAAGATCAGATCCTCGGCGAACCTCGACAGATGCGTGAAGAGGAGCGACGCGGCGAAGAGATACTCCGCCGGCGCGTCGCGGTCCGAGACCGCGTCGAGCGAGTTCGAGGTCGCGCGCGAGAAGCCGAGCTCCTTCGCGAGCGCCTCGCGATCGATCGCCAGCGGCGTCCCCGCCAGCGCTCCCGATCCGAGGGGGCATTCGTCCGCGCGGTCGAGCGCGGCGGCGAAACGGGAGGCGTCGCGCACGAGCATCGCGGAGTAGGCTAGGCACCAGTGACCGAACGTCACCGGCTCCGCGCGCTTCAGATGCGTGTACCCCGGCATCACGGTCGCCGCTTCAGCAGCGCCGCGCGCCGCGAGCGCATCCGCGAGATCGAGCGTCAGATCTCCGGCTTCCCGAAGCGCCTCCAGAAGCCAAAGCCGCAGATCGGTCGCCACCTGGTCATTCCGCGACCGCCCGGTGTGCAGCTTCCCCGCAAGCGCCCCCACCTTCTCGCGCAACCGCGACTCGACCCAGGAGTGGACGTCTTCGTGGCCGGGGCTTTCCAGCCCCGGCTCCGTCCCTGAAACCGACGACGTGACCTCCCGCGCGATCCCCCGAAGCGCCCCGGTCATCCGCTTCGCCTCGTTCGCACTCAGCATCCCAGCGCTCTCCAGCGCCCCCGCCCACGCGATCGACCCGCGCACGTCGTGCTCCACCAGCTCCCAGTCGAAGGCGAGCGAGTCGTTCAAAGCACGCAAACGCGGATCGGGCGCGGCCTTGAATCGGCCGCCCCACATCGTCGCGCTGGTGTTGGTGGTCTTCGTCTTCTTCATGTCGTCAATATTGCTCTCAAAAATGTGGCCGGGGCTTTCCAGCCCCGGCTTTTCGGAGTTTCAGCAACATTCTGTCTTCTGCACGAGCCGCGGCTGGAAAGCCGCTGCCACC
>JBPPMG010000506.1:0-16824 GCA_051305935.1 Thermoanaerobaculia bacterium | reverse complement strand
TCTGCTCGACGGACTCGGTCGCGTGCCCTCGCTGCCGATACGCGGCGCAAAGGGGATCGCGGAGAGACTGGCCTCCTCGCGGGAGATCGCGCTCCTCTCGCGGCGGCTCGCGACGGTCTCGACGGATGCGCCAGTCGACGTGACTGCAGACTCGCTCCGAGTCGGCAGGCCCGATCCGGCCCGACTCGAGCCGCTGCTCGCGCGGCTCGGGCTCGGGGCGGTGAGAAGATGGGCCGAGGGAAAGTAGACTTCTGGCCATTGCGCGAATGCGCGAATGCGCGATTGCGCGATTGAAAGGCAGTGCGCCGCGCAAAATCGCGCAATCGAGAAATCGCGCAATCGCGCAATCCCCTGTTACCCTCTCCCCATGTTCTCCGCGCGCGCGCGTCTCGATGCGACGCCGAACCGACTGGCGGAAGTGCTCAGTCACCGGCGGGTGAGCGGCGGGAGCCTGATCGACCTCACGGCGAGCAATCCGACTGCATGCGGGCTCGTCTATCCGCACGCCGCGATCGGGGAGGCGCTGGCGCTCGGCGCACGGGTTGCGTACCAGCCCGAGGCGCTCGGCATCGGCTCGGCGCGCGAGGCGGTCGCAGCTCACCTCCGCTCTCGGGGCGAGTCCGCGTCCGACGCCGACGTCGCGATCACCGCGTCGACGAGCGAAGCGTACGGCTACCTGTTCAAGCTACTCGCCGAGCCCGGCGAGCAGATCGTCACGGCACGCCCCGCCTATCCGCTGCTGGAGCATCTCGCGAGCGCGGAGTCGGTCGAGCTCGTACAATTCCCGCTCACGCGCGACGGGCGATGGAGTTTCGACGTCGATGCGGTTGCGAGCGCCATCGGGCCGAGGACGCGCGCGGTCGCGCTGGTCCATCCGAACAATCCGACCGGCTCGTACTTGAAGCTCGGGGAGCTCGACGCGGTCGCAGAGCTTTGCGCGGCCCGCGGGCTCGCGTTGATCTCGGACGAGGTCTTTCACGACTATCCGATCGAGGCGCCTGCCGGAATCGCGCGATCCGCGGCCGACTGCGAGCTGCCCTGTCTCACGTTCTCGTTAGGCGGGCTCTCGAAGAGCGCCGGAATGCCGCACCTCAAGCTCGGCTGGATTCGCGTCGGAGGCCCCGCCGGACTTCGACGCGAAGCCCTCCGCGGTCTCGAGTCGATCGCCGACGACTTTCTTTCCGTGTCGACTCCCGTCCAGGTGGCGCTGCCGCAGCTTCTGGAGATCGGTGCCGGCGTCAGAGCGCAGATCGTCGCGCGGACGCGGTCGAATCTGCTCTCGCTGCGCGAGCTCCTCGCCGCCGAGCGTTCGATCGCCGTGCTGCCGGTCGAAGGCGGGTGGTCTGCCGTCGTGCGCGTCCCGCGCGTCGTCTCCGACGACGACCTGGCGGTGGCGCTGGTCGAATACTTCGGAGTGATCGTTCATCCCGGTTACTTCTTCGACTTCGACGACGAGGGGTGGCTCGTCGTGTCGCTCCTTGGGCACCCTGAGGCGATCAACGAAGGAGCGCGACCGATTGCGGAGCTCGTGGGCGTGCTCGCGGCGCCGTGAGGCGCGGCGATCGGACGAATACTGATCCCGAGAACGCGAAGACCCCATCCCTGACGGATGGGGTCTTCGATCAGGCTCGTTCGTTCGTCACGCCACCGCGCGGGCCTACGCGTCCTTCAACCGGAACGGCAGGCTCCTGAGCCGCTTGCCCGTTGCCGCGAAGATCGCATTCCCGACGGCGGGGGCGATCGGCGGTAGGCCGGGCTCTCCGACTCCGCCCATCGACTCCTTGCTGTCGACGATGTGCACCTCGACCTCGGGCATCTCGTTCATTCTGAGCGCGGGGTAATCGTGGAAGTTGCTCTGCTGCACGCGTCCCTTCTCGAAGGTGATCTCTCCGTGCAGCGCGGCCGAGAGTCCGTAGACGATGGCGCCTTCCATCTGGGCTCGGATCGTTTCGGGATTGACGACCGGGCCGCAGTCGATCGCGCAGACGACACGGTGTACCCGGATCTCGCCTTTGGGCGAGACCGACACCTCCGCGACGTGGGCGACGAAGCTCCCGAATGACGAGTGAACGGCGAGCCCGCGCGAGCGTCCGGCGGGGGCCGGTTTGCCCCACCCGGCCTTCGACGCCGCGAGCTCGAGGACACGCTTGTGCCGCGGCTTGTCGGCGAGGAGCTCCCGGCGAAGCTCGAGAGGATCGCGGTCTGCGGCGTGTGCAAGCTCGTCGAGGAAGCTCTCGACGACGAAGGCGTTGGCCGAGTGACCAACCGATCTCCACCAGAGGACGGGCACTCCGACAGGCGCCTGGTGCCACTCGACGAGCCGGTTCGGGATCGCGTACGCCAGGTCCGCGACGCCCTCGACCGCGGTGTGGTCGATGCCTTCCTTGAACATCGCGCTCTCGAAGATCGTGCCCGCGACGATCGACTGACTGACGATGCGGTGCTGCCAGGCGACGAGCTTGCCTGCCGCGTCGATGCCGCCGGAAACCGCGTGATGGCCCCGAGGCCTGTAGTATCCGCCGCGGATGTCGTCCTCGCGCGTCCAGATCACCTTGACCGGCTTTTTGACGGCCTTCGAGGTCTGCACGGCCTCGACGACGAAGTGGCTGTCGAGAACCGCGCGGCGGCCGAAACCGCCGCCAAGCAGCGTCGTGTGGAGCTTGACCTGTTCGGGCTTGAGCCCCGCGACGCGAGCCGCGGCCGCGAGGTCGAGCGTCTGCGATTGCGTGCCGACCCAGACTTCGCAGCCGTCGGCGCGGACGTCGGCGACGCAGTTGAGCGGCTCCATCGGCGCGTGCGCCAGATAGGGGAGATCGTACGTGGCTTCGAGTTTCTTTGCGGCGGCGCCTAACGCCGCTGGCGCGTCACCGGCCTTCCCGGCGACCTTCCCGGGCTTCTTCGCCAGCGCGGCGTATTCTTCGCCCTGCTTGCCGCTGTCCAGCGCCGCGAGTTTGCCTTCGTCCCACACGACGACGAGCGCGTCGCGTCCTTCTGATGCCGCGTGGAAGTCGTCGGCGACCACGGCGAGGCCGCCATCGATCTTCACGACGTGCCTCACGCCCTTGACCTTCTTTGCCTTCTCCGCGTCGAAGCTCTTCACCGTCGCGCCAAACACCGGCGGACGCGCGATGAGCGCGATCAGCATGTCGGGCCTCGTCACGTCGAGGCCGAAGACGGCGCTCCCGTCGATCTTCTCCTTCGAGTCGAGACGCTTCGTCGGCTTCCCGATGAGGCGGTACTTGTCGGGCGTCTTGAGGACGACGTCCGCCGGTGCTTTCATCGCGCCAGCCTTCCCGACGAGCGCTCCGAACGAGAGCTGCTTTCCCGAGCCTTCGTGGATCACGTGCCCGTTCTCCGTGCGACACGTCGCGGGGTCGACTTTCCATTCGGCGGCCGCGGCGGCGACGAGCATCGCGCGGGCGGTTGCTCCGGCCTTCCTGAAGCGTTCCCACTCGGACGTCGTGGTCGTGCTTCCGCCGGTCATCATCAGGCCGAAGACGGTGTGGTTATAGGCCGGGTCGACCGTCGAGAACTCGACGCGGACGCGTTTCCAGTCTGCGTCCATCTCGTCGGCCACGAGCATCGCGAGCGAGGTGGTAACTCCCTGGCCCATCTCCGCGTGGTTGATGATGACGGTCACCGACTCGTCCGGGGCGACGCGGAGAAACGCGTTCGGCGTGAACGGGCCGGGCGTCTCTGCGGCTCCGAGCGATCGTCCGAAACCGGGAACGTAGAAGCTGATGACGAGACTGCCGCCGGCGACCGCGCCGGCCTTTAGAAAGTCACGACGGTTGACGCTTCGCGGCTCGCTCATTTCGCCTCCGCTGCCTTCATCTTCGCGGCGAGGTGAATGGCCTTCCGGATGCGCTGGTAGGTTCCGCAACGGCAGAGGTTGCCGCTCATCGCGTCGTCGATGTCGTCGTCCGTGGGCTTCGGCTTCGTGCCGAGCAGGCCGGCCGCCGACATGATCTGCCCCGGCTGGCAATACCCGCACTGTGGCACGTCCTCGGCGATGAACGCAGCGTGGAGGTGCTTGCCGAGATCGGAGACGAGCCCCTCGATCGTCGTGACCTCAGCGCTACCGACGTCGGACACCGGCGTCACGCACGAACGGATTGCCTCGCCGTCGAGATGGACCGTGCATGCTCCGCACTGCGCCATCCCGCATCCGAACTTCGTACCAGTCAGGCCTAACTCCTCGCGGATCACCCAGAGAAGCGGCTTGTCAGGATTGACCTCGACCTCGTAAGACTTCTTGTTGACCGTCAGTTTCATGACGAACGGGCCCTCCATCGTTTCGGCAGGCGGCAAGTATAGCGCCGGGCGGATTCCAATTCCCGGCCATTGAGTGGCGGCACTCGGAAAGCGACCGCGGGTCGTTCACCACCCCGCAGGGGTGGCGGAGAGTAGCCGGTGGCAAGCGAAGCGCCGCCACCGGACCAGGTCGGATTCAACTCATGCGCCCCGGAGGGGCGCCGGATGAGCGACGCCAGAGAAGGACCTCTCACGCTCGTACAGACGAAGTCTTCAGCCCCTGGATCGCCGGACTGTTGCAAGGGAGTAGAACCCTGAGAGGTCCTTCGCTGCGCTCAGGACGACGACTCGTTCTTTCGTCGCATGACCCGGCGCTCCGCGTTGCCTGCGATCGATTCCGGCAACGAACGAAGGCCCGCGTTTCCGCGGGCCTTCGTGGGTGGTGCAAGAATGACTGTCGTTACACGCCCGCGAAGCTGACGCCGTCGAAGACGAGCGTCGGGGTGCGCATCGAGGAGTAGGGGAACGGGTCATTGCCAACCGCCGCGAGCTTCTTCCAGAACTCGAGATGGTTGCCGGAGATATTCATCTCTCCGACCGGCTCGGCGAGCTTGCCGCCGCGGATGCGGAACCCCTGAACGCCGAGCGAGAAGTCTCCCGTCAAGCTGTTCGAGTTTCCGCCGAGGAATCCGGTCACGAGGATGCCGTCCTGGAGCCCGGCGACGAGCGCGTCGCGGCTCTTGTCGCCGAGGGTCCAGCGGAGGTTCGACGCGCTGCCCGAAGTCGGAGTCACGCCAAGCTTCCGGCCGTAGTAAGAATCGATGTAGTAGCTCTTGAGCACGCCCGCTTCGACGACGGGGCGGAGCTTCGCGGCGATTCCCTCGTGATCGAAGAGCCTCGAGCCGAACGCTTTCGGGATGAACGGATCGTCGACGACGGTCATCTTGTCGCTGAAGACCTGCTGGCCGAGCTTGCCCTCGAGGAACGAGCGCTTCTGCTGCAGCGCCCCGCCGGAGAGCGGCTGCATGAGGAAGCTCACCATGCGGCCAGAGGCACGGTGGTCGATGACCATCGTCATCTCGGCCGAATCGCCTTTCTTCGCGCCTAACCTGGCGATCGTTCGTTCGCCCGCCTCGCGGCCGATGATCGCTCCCGCCGGCACGGCGCTGAACTGCCGCGCGCCCGCATACGAGTAGTCCTCGGGGCGGCGTCCGTCCTTGTCCTTTACGCTGACCTGCGCCGAGACGAAGAACGTGGTGTCGCGGCGCTTGCCCGAGAAGCCGTTCGAGTTCACGAGGAAGCGCTCGCTCAGCGTGTCGCTGACGTTGGAGGTCACCGAGAGGATCGCTTCGCTCCCTTTCACGGCGCGTGCTGCCGCTTCGGCTTCCTTCGCGATCTTCTGGCGGATCTCGGGAGTCACTGTGTCGTACTTCGGATCTTCCAACCCGAGGTCGACGTTCGACTGGCCCTTGTAGAGCTCAGGGTCGGGCAGCGCGCGATAGGGATCCTTGGCGAGGCTCTTCGCAAGGACCACGGCGTCGCCGATGAACGTCTCGAGCGCGTCGGGGCGCAGGTCGCTCGTCGAGACGACGGCGTAGCGCTCGTCGGCGAAGACGGCGAGCTGCACGCCGCGCGTGGTCGATTCCTCGACCTTCTCCGCCTTTCCGTCGCGCCACTGGAAGTCGACGTTGCGGACCCGGTAGGCGCCGGCCGAGGCTTCCTTCGCACCCTTCCGCTTCGCGATCTCGATGCAGGACTGAGCGATCGCGAGCATGTCACTTGTGGTGTTCGTCGTTTTGCTCATGATCGCCTCCTCAACCCTTCTTCGCTTCTGTGCGGCCGCCGACGGTGATCGACGCGACGCGCACGGTCGGCATGCCCTGCGAGACCGGGACCGACTGGCCGTCCTTGCCGCACGTCCACCCGCCTTCGTCGATCTTCAGGTCGTCGGCGACCATGTCGACGAGCTCGAGCACCTTCGGGCCGTTGCCGATGATGTTGACGTCCTTGATCGGCGTCGTCAGCTTGCCGTCCTCGATGAGGTAGCCGTTCTTCACGAAGAAGGTGAAGTCGCCGGCGCCGATGTTGACCTGGCCGTTCGAGAAGTGATCGCAGTAGATCCCCTTCTTGACCGAGGCGATGATCTCGTCGCGCTTGTGAGGGCCGGGGAGCATGTAGGTCGAGCGCATGCGCGGCATCGGGGCGTACTCGTAGCCCTGGCGCCTGCCGTTGCCGGTCGGTTTCACGCCGTAATGCTTCGCGGAGATCGAGTCGTGGAGGTAGGTCGAGAGGATGCCCTTCTCGACCAGCATCGTCTTGCCGACCGGGTTGCCTTCGTCGTCGATGTTGATCGCGCCGCGGGCGGCGAGCTGAGTTCCTTCGTCGATGATGTTGACGAAGTCCTTCGCGACCGGCTTGCCGATCTTGTCGGAGTAGATCGAAACGTTCTTGCGGTTGAAGTCGGCTTCCATGCCGTGTCCGATCGCCTCGTGGAGGAGGATGCCTGCGGAGCCGGCGCCGAGAACGACCGGCATCTCGCCGGCGGGAGGCTGCACGGCGTCGAAGAGGATCATCGTCTTCGCGATGCCGTCGGAGACGAGTTTGTCGAGTCGCGCGGGGTTGTAGAAGTCGATGTCGGAGCGCGCGGCGACGTTGACCGTGTTGTTCTCCTTGCGGCCGTTCTGCTCGGCGACGACGGAGAGGTAGACGCTCGTCATCGGCTGGAAGTCCTCGACGATGCGGCCGTTCGAGTCGGCGACGAGGATCACGCCGCTGCCGTCCATGTAGGTGATGTTCACCTTCTGCACGCGCTTGTCGGCGGCGAAGGTCTTCTCGTTGAGACCGTTGAGGATCGTCAGCTTCCGCGTGGGACGGACGTCTTCCCACTTGACCTTGACCGGGTAGCGATTGTCCTTGCCCGTGACGTTCAGCCGCTTTGGCGCGGACTTCGCGTTGCCCTGTGCGATCGCCGCGGCGGTGAGCGCCGCGCGTTTCATCGCATCGGCGGTAAGGTCCTCGGTGAATCCATAGCCGGTCTGGTCGCCCTTGACGACGCGGACACCGACGCCTAACGCGACGTTCGCGCTCGCGCGATTCACGGCGCCGTCTTCCAGCGTCATGTTGTTGAGCACGCGATGCTGGAAGAAGACGTCAGCGTAATCGCCGCCGCGGGAGAGGGCCGCGCCCAGCGTGTCTTTGATCAGCTTCTCGTTCACGCCGAAACGCGAGAAATAGCCGACCCCTTCTGCCGGTCCGCTGCCGGCGAGCGCCTTGCCCAGGCCAAACAGGTCGGTCACCGCGAGTGCCGCCGCAGTGGTTGCGGTCGCCTGGACGAACGTTCGGCGATTGATGCCGTTGCGATCCTGCATGAAAGCCTCCTGGTTCGAGTCACATGTGAAAACGTCTGCGCGCACGAATGCCGTGGGAGTGTTACCCGGAACGATAAACGCGCGAAGAGGGGCGGGGTTTCAAACAACGTGTAAACAATGATGGGGCTGAGGAGGGAAAAGTCCAAGCGTCGAGTCTGGTGCGTCCTCGTAACGAAGGCCTCCGGCCTTCGCCGCAAAGCGCGAGTCGCGCGATTCGCGCTGGAACGGCAAGGCGGGACGCCGTACTGTGCGAGTCGCGCGATTCGCGCTGGAACGGCAAGGCGGGACGCCTTGCCTACATGCCCTACCGCGATCTGCGGCAGATCGCTCAGGAATCGTCCCGGCTGGTGGTTTTCCACGGATCTCTTTGTCCGTGGCGCTCGCTAGACTCGAAGGCATGAACTGGCTCTTCTGGCTTGGCCTCGCTGTCGTCATCGCCGCAGTTGCCGCCGTGACGGGACTCAAACCGAAGGGAACGAGATCCGTTTCTCGTTCTCGCCTGATGGGAATGGGACGCTTCGTGCTCCTGCTGATCGTGATCGTCTTCGTCTACATGGCATTTCGCGCGAGCTCGGGCGGCTGACAAGACCGAACGCGTCGTAGAATCAGGCCCATGGACGAGAGCGAGCTGAAGCGACTGCTCGACGCGAGCGTGACGGAGATGCGCCGGCACTTCGACGTGTCGACGGAGCGAGTGGAGCGGAAGCTCGAGCTCGTCGCGGAAGCGGTCGGGCAGCTGGACGAGAAGCTGGATCGAGAAGCCGCCAGCACCCGTCGGAAGCTGCGCTAAGCGCTTCCGGTTCGCACGAGCTTCTCGAACAGGGCATCGAGCGCTGCCCGCGGGTCGTGGTGAACGCCGCAGTGGACGTCGGACATCTGGATCACCGTGCTTCGCGGCGCGACGAGCCAGTGGAAGCGGGCTCGCTGCGGAAGGCCTCCGATCTCTCCTGCCTCGCTGCCGCCTTCGCAGACGATGGGGATCGCGGCGAGATGGCTCGCGACGACCGCGAGATCGATCGCGGGGGCTAGCGCAATCAGTCGTTGGGAGTCGAGCTCGATGCGCGCCTCGAGGTACCCGAGCGTTGAGCAGTACACGATCACGCCGGCGTTGAGGAACTCACCCCGCTCGACGCGCGGAACGACGCGAACGACGGCGTAGTCAAATGCGTGGCGATCGCGCACGGACGGCGTCCTCCATCCACTGGCGGGGAGTCTCGAGGCGTTGCATGAAGTAGTCGAGGTACGCGGCGCGGTGAGCGTCCGCGCTGGCGAATTGCGGCTCGTCGCCGAGCCACGAATCCGGGATCATCGCGATGATCCCGGCGAGCGTCTCGTGAGTCAGCAGGGCGGAGAGCTCGGCGTCGGCCTCGCGCAACCCGCTCGCCCAGCGCAGCAGCACGTGGTCGCCGACCTGCCGGAACGGAAGCCGGCTGCGGCTCGCACTGTCGTCCCAGTTGTGATGAAAGATGAGCGAGGCGCCGTGGTCGATCATCCAGAGTTTGCGGTGCCACATCAGCAGGTTCGTGTTTTTCGCGGTGCGGTCGACGTTCGTGACGAGCGCGTCGAACCATACGATCGAAGACGCGAGCCGCGCATCGTCGGCGATCGCGTGGTCGACGAGCGGGTCGAAGGTGATCGAGCCGGGCAGATAGTCGAGTGCGAGATTGAGCCCTTCGCTCTTCCTGAGGAGATCCTGAATCTCCGGGTCCCGCTCGGTCATCGCCATGCGCGGATCGAAGTCGACGAAGACGAGCTCGGGGACCGGAAGCCCGAGAGCTCGGGCGATCTCGCCCGATACAAGCTCCGCGATCAGCGCCTTCGGACCTTGTCCCGCACCGCGGAACTTCAGCACGTAGGTGCCGTTGTCGTCGCCAGCGACGATCGCGGGGAGCGATCCTCCCTCGCGAAGCGGCGTCACGTACTCGGTGGCCGTAATCGTCCGGATCAGGGGAGGGGTCATTGGCAGGATGTTAGCGTCTCCTGCGAGCGAGGGTACCCGATTCCTCGAATTTTCCGGCCACCGTGAGACGAGCTGAATCGAGACGTGCGCCTGAAGAGCGCCGTCGGGAACGACCTGGGTTGCCCGACCGGGCAGTAGAGTCCGAACGCTGGCGGTCGCCCGCGCTGACGTGCGCCGTCTCACTTCCGCTTGTGCGCCACGCACGAGCGCGCCCGGCAGCCGCTCTGATTGAATGGCGGCGAGAAGACCCGACGAACGTCGTACGAATGAGGAACACATGCGAAAACGAGCCCTGATCTTTGGAATCATCTGCCTTTTGACCGTGACCGCAGCCCTCGCGCAGCCGCGCGACCGGGCGTCGATCCCCGACAAGTACAAGTGGAACCTCGCCGACCTCTACGCGACCGACGTCGCGTGGCGCGCGGAGAAGGACAAGATCGACGCGGGGCTTCCGAAGCTCGCCGAGTATCAGGGCACGCTCGGCAAGTCTCCGGCTGCAATGCTCGAGGCCCTCGATGCGATCTTCGGCGCGCAGAAGGACCTTTACAAGGTCTACGTCTATGCCTCGATGTCGGCCGATACCGACACCCGCGACGCCGCGAAGGAAGGGATGCGCCAGGAAGTCACAGGGCTTTATTCGAAGTACGCCGCCACCGTTGCCTGGATGCAGCCCGAGGTGCTCGCACTCGGCAAAGCGAGAGTCGACGAAATGATCAAGGCGGAGCCGAAGCTCGAGCTCTACCGGATGGTGCTCGACGACATCGTCCGCCGCGCCGCGCACACCGGCACGCCGGGCGAGGAGAAGATCATCGCCGACGCGAGCCTCGCCACCGCCGGCGCCGGGAGCATCCGGAACGTCTTCGCGAACGCAGAGTTCCCGTATCCGACCGTGAAGCTCGCGGACGGACAGGAAGTCGTGATCGACGCGGCGGCCTTCACCGCCTATCGCGCGACCACGAACCGCGCCGACCGCGAGAAGGTCTTCTCGAGCTTCTTCAGCACCCTCGGCAAGTACCGCGGCACCTACGGCGCGATGATCAACGCCAAGGTGCAGAACGACATCTTCGTCATGCGCGCGAAGAAGTACGGCACGACGCTCGAGGCGGAGCTCGACAGCTTCAACATCCCGACGAGCGTCTACCAGGCGCTGCTCGACGGCGTGAACGCGAACACCGCGACGCTGCAGCGTTACCTTTCGCTTCGAAAGAAGATGATGGGAGTCGACGAGCTGCACTACTACGACCTCTACGCGCCGCTGGTCGGCGACGTCGACACGAAGTACCCGATCGACGTCGCGCGCAAGAACATCACCGCGTCGCTCAAGCCGCTCGGTGACGACTACGTCGCCGTCATCAACGAGTCGCTCGACAAGCGCTGGATCGACCTCTACCCCTCGGTCGGCAAACGGTCCGGCGCCTACTCCGAGAGCGCCCACGACACGCATCCGTACATGCTCCTCAACTACAACGACAACTGGGAGGACATGACGACGCTGACGCACGAGCTCGGCCACACGATGCAGAGCTACTACTCGAACAAGACGCAGCCCTACGTGAAGGCGAATTACCCGATCTTCGTAGCCGAGGTGGCGTCGACGTTCAACGAGGCGCTGCTCGTCGACTACATGCTGAAGACGACGAAGGACAAGTCGGTCCGGCTCGCGATCCTCGGCAACTACCTCGAGGGCCTGCGTCTGACGGTCTTCCGCCAGACCCAGTTCGCCGAGTTCGAGCTGCGCATCCACGAGATGGCCGAACAGGGACAGCCGCTGACCGGCGAGGTGCTCGACAAGGTCTATCTCGACATCGTCCGGAAGTACTACGGTCACGACAAGGGCGTCTGCGTCGTCGAAGACTACGTCGCGAGCGAGTGGTCGTACATCCCGCACTTCTTCTACAACTACTACGTCTACCAGTACGCGACTTCGTTCACGGCGTCGGCGGCGCTCTCCGAGAAGGTGATGGCGGGCGACAAGGTGGCGACGAAGAAGTACCGCGACTTCCTCGCCGCCGGAGGATCGAAGTACCCGATCGACCTGCTCAAGGATGCCGGTGTCGACATGACGTCGACCGAGCCGCTCACGCTCACGATGAAGAAGATGAACCGCGTCATCGACGAGATGGAGAAGATCCTGGAGGCAGGCCAAAGGCCATAGGCTAGCGGCCAGAGCAAATGTGTGGAGTGCGAAAGCGGAGCTTTCGCGACGGCGCGAAGCGCCGCATGAGTCAGGCCAACGGGCAAAGGACAGGGCCGAGGACAGGCCGCAGCTTTCGCGGGTTCTCTGGCCGTCGCGTGGAGGCGGGACGACTTTGCTACGTAGGCAAGGCGTCCCGCCTTGCTCGCTTCGCGTCCATCGTTCGATTTGGGTAGCCCGGCAAAGGCCAGAGGCCATCGCTACGTAAATGAAACGCAGCTGCGACGGGGCACGGTTCGAACCGTGCCCCGTCGTGCTAGATGGCTGGAATTACGGTGATGTTCCCGACGAGGAGGTTGGCGAGGATCACGAGGTCGACGGAGTTCACTCTTCCGTCCGCGTTCAGGTCGCCGGCCTCGAGCGGCGAGCTGAACGGCGCCGAGCCGTGCTGGATGTTCCCGACGAGGTAGTTCGCGAGGATCACCATGTCGGTGGCGTTGACGACGACGTTGCCGTCGAGTGAGCCGCGCGGGATCACCCGCAGGCTTGCGGGAGCGCTTGCGGCATTGCCGGCGCTGTCTCGATACGGGAACTGGATGTTCAGGTTGCCGTAGAAGATCGGCGTCGTGGGGGTGACTGGAACTCCCGAGATCGTCCTCGGGAGCCTCTCCGGAGCGACGTAGCTGCAGTCGTCGGTCGCGCTGCCGCTGTCGAGCCATGCCGCGAGCGCGGGCGAGGCTGCCGCGGTGACTGCCTGGACGCGATCGACCGTCTCGGTCGCGACGACGACGAGCGCCGGCGGAGCCGTCACGACCGGGGCGGCGTAGGAATCGTGAAACGGAAGTCCCCACGACCGCGATGCGCCGTCGGCTCTCGCGATTCCGAGGTATGACCCATTGATCGGCGGCAGCGGATTCGTGTTGGATGCCCGCAATTGCGTCGCTGACAGGAGCTGGGTGGAGAGCGGCTGATCGTTGAGCGTCACCGCGGCGGTGGCGTCGAAGTAGTTGCCGTTGATCAGAAAATCGAACAGCTGCTGGCCGCGGCAGACGCCGAGGGGAGTCGTAGAGGTGAGCGTCGGGAAGTTCGTGACGTAAACCTCAGCCGTCGCATTCGGGGCGGTGATGTTCGGATCACCCACGTACTCTACGACGAACTGATGTACGCCGACGCTGAGCCCGGTCATCGAATGGTAGAGAACCGTTGCACCTGTCGGTGCTTCGCGCAGCAGCTGGCCGCCGTCGAGAAGTCTGAGCTTCCCTAAAAGCGGAGCCTGATTCGCTCTCGACAACGGAGACTGAAGGTTCATCGTGGTCGACGGCTCGATTATTGGCGAGAGCCCATTGATGGTCAGCGTCGCCTCGAGCACGCTCACGTTGACTGTGACCGTCACGTCGTTCGCGGCGAAGCTCGAGTCGCGTTCGTAGGCAACCGTCAGATGATGTGTGCCGGCGGAGAGGATCGGCAGAGTGATGGTTGCGACTCCGTTTGCGATGGAGCTGCCACCTAGCTGTTGCGCACCCTCACGCACGACGACGACGCCGTTTAGAAAGTGCGGGCTGGTGAACACGCCCTCGACCACCGCGCTTACGGAGAGAATCGTGCCGTAGATCGACTCGACTGCAGAGGGAGTGGCAGAAAGCGTCGCGGGCCGTGCGGAGACGAGGATCGACTCGGCCTGCGAAGTCGATCTCGCAATGAAGGCGTCTCCCACATAGCGGGCAACGATGGAGTGGGCTCCACCCGCAAGTGAAGCGATCGTCGCCGTGGCCGAGCCACCCGTGATCGGGACGGTCTTCAGGACCTCGCCGTCGACGATGAACTCGACGGCTCCGTTAGGCGTCACCGTTCCGGAGTGAGAAACGACGGCCTCGAGCTCGACGGAATCGCCCAGCGCGATCGTCGAAGGGGTGGCCGTCAGGATCGTGCTCGACGTTTCGAGCTCGGGCCGGTAAGCGAAGAGCTCGATGCCGACGTCGGGACGGTACGCCGAGAAGTAGATCTCGTCACCCACTTTCGCGAATGAAGCCGGGCTGGACGACTGGATGCCGGGCGCGATGTCCGTGACCCTCATCGTGCCGGCCGACGTGCCGTCACTCTTCCATAGCTCGAGACCATTGACGCAGTCGTCGGCGGCGAAATGGAGCACTCCGTCGATCATCGTGGCGCGTGTGATCCCCTCGACCGACGAGCCGGGCCCTGCGCAGATATCGACTAGGCGGGCAGAGCCGGTGGCGGTTCCGTCGCTCGACCAGAGTTCCCAGCCAGCATCGTCCTTCGCGAAGAACAGCAATCGTGACCCCGTGCTGAACAGGAGTTGGTAATCGACTCCGGGGAGCGGGGCCACGGAATGAGTTCCCGCATCGGTGCCGTCACTAGTCCACAGCTCGGCGGAGTTTGCAAAATAGTAGAGGCGGCCCGAAAGAGGCGCCGTGGCCTGGAACGTGCTCCAAGCGCTTCCCGGGTTCGAGTCGGCGACGAGCCTTGTCGATTCTGCCGTCCCTTCGGTGAGCCAAAGCTCGCCACCGGTCGAGCTCTCGTATGCGCGGAAGAAGAGCTTGTCGTCGACGACCTGGGGAGTCGCGGGGTATGAGTATGATGCCGTCGACAGGCGTGCCGTACCTTCGACCGTGCCGTCGGTCCTGAAGAGCCGGGTGGATGGATCGTTGAGACCCAGGAACGCGTAGCCTCGAAAACCGACGATTGGGATGGTTGGCCCGATGGCGGAGAGCAGGACGGTGCCTCCCGGAGTGCCGTCCGTCGATGCTGCTTTGCCGTTCGTCGAGAGGAAGACAATCCGATCGTGGAGCGCGAGCGAGCGGGCCACCTGCAATAGTTGGAAGAACGGAATCTCGCTTCCGAGTCTGCGCGTCGACTCCGCAGTACCTTCGGTGACAAAGGTATCGGCACCCGTGCTGAGGCGCATGTTAAAGAAGAACTTGCCTCCGACTGTGCCCATCGGAGTGAATCCCAGACCGAAGGATCCGGGAATGAAGTCAATCAGCTTTCCCGTGCCTTCGGCGGTGCCGTCGCTCACGAACGGCTCGTAGGCGGTATCGGGCTGATAGGCCTGAAAATAGAGCCTCGTTCCGGATGTCGTGAGCATCGAGGGTCGGCTCGATCCGGTGTCGTCCGCGATGTTCGCGATGAGCCTCGTGTCGCCGGAAGGCAGTCCGTCAGAGATCCAGAGCTCATGTCCGAACTGCTCGTGGCGGGCCGCGATGAGCAGTTGTGAGCCCAGCACCACGAGCTTTGCTTCCGATTGCGTGGGGCCCGGGTAGAGGTCTGCGATCGGAAGCGTCCCGTCGGGAGTTCCGTCGGTGACCCAGGGCTCTCCACCATGCTCGGGATCGGTGCCCACGAAGACCAGCTTGTCACCCAGCCTCACGAAGCTCGGCGGGGTAAGCAGCGGGCCTGGCCCGAGCGCCCGGATCGCATGCGTGGTCTCCGGCGTCCCTTCGGAACGCCAGACGCTGTACATCGTGTTACTCAGAGATCCGTCGATGGTCGAGAAGATCAGTGCGTCTCCGAGTGGCATTCCGTCCAGGATCTGCTCCGAAACCTGGATCGAGGTGATGGCTCCGGTGGCGATGCTCACGACCAGGAGGTCGTCGTAGTCTTCGAAGAACACGTCGGTGCTGGTCGCGCCTAGAATTCGACTCGGCGAGAAGTTGGTGAATGACGCTCGGCGATAGGTGCCGGCCGCGGTTCCGTCGGTGAGCCAAAGCTCGCTCCCGGGGTTGCTCGTCAGGAGGGCGAGTCCCCCATCGACCTCGTGCGCCTTGATGTACCTCGCATCGGTCCAGAGTTGGCTCGACGTGGAGGAGAACGTCCCGGACTCGTCACTCACGCGGATTTCAGTGTCACTGACGGTTACGAGCCGTCCGTTGACCTTGAACAACTGGGTCGCATTGAAATCGGTCACCGGGGAGGCCGTTCGCGTCGAGCTGTCGAACTTCCATACTCGCCCCGAACAGGTCGCAGGGATGAAAAACAGGTCGTCTCCAATTGGAGCGGCCCAGCTGCGTGGTGCGAAGTCGAGGCCCGGCGCCACCCCACAGCCGCTGCCGAGTGTCAGTTCCAGACTCGAGCCGGAAGCGGAGCCGTCGGTGCGCCACAATTCGAAGTTCTGGTTGATCTCCCCCGATCGTCTCCAGTAAACGAAACCTCCGGCGGCGACGAAGTCGAGCCCGATCGCTCGCTGATGGGTCGAGAAGTGTGTGCCGGGTGTCCCCGGGGTTGCATCCTTGATCAAGCGCGTCCCCGTGGTGGTGCCGTCGGTCACCCAGAGCTCCTGTCCGGAATTGAGCGCGGACGCGGTGAAGAGAACCCGTGCTCCGTCAACGAGCTTGAATTGAATGCCCGAAGAAGCAACATACGGTGGTGCGATGTCCTTGACGAGGCGCACCTGTGCTTCTGCGACGGAGATGGCACACGTCGCTGCAAGCGCGAGCGTGGCGAGTGCAGGAAGTTTCGGGCCGCGACTCGACATGGGTGCCGGCCTAACGAATCCGCCGGGCGTTCTGGTAGCTCGGGTCGTTGGTCTTCGTGTCGGTGATCGTGGCGTAGACGATCGCGCTGCCGGAGACGACGCTCACTTCGACGACCGCGTCATCGGGAATGTCGAAGCCGAGAAAGTCGCGCGACGACTGCTGGATGAAGGCGTTGACGCCGAAGCTCTTCGAGACGCTGCCCGCGTTCTGGCCGCTCGAGTTGCGCACGGCGAACGAGAGCACGGTCGCGGTCTCGAGCGTGCGGACGCCGAGGTTCAGGCGCGACTTCGTCTGGTCGGTGGGGCCGACGATGAGGCCGGTCTGTCCCGGCTGCAGCGCATTTGCCGGGTCGAGCTGGTCCATGGTCATGCCCGAGGTGCCGGCGTCGCCCGCATCGTTGAAGATGCGCGACATGACGACAGGGAAGCCGCCCGCCGACGGAACGACGTCGAGGCTTCCCATGCCGGTGAGGTTCATCGACGCGACGACGTCGGTGTAGCGCATCGTCTGGTGAGGCGCGAGCGCGTAGTCGAGCGTCGAAGGCGCGGTACCTTCGCGCGGGCGGTAGACGAGCTTTCCGGTCTGCGCGGCGTCGGTCGGATTGTGTAGCTGTAC
>JBPPMG010000498.1:0-5427 GCA_051305935.1 Thermoanaerobaculia bacterium | reverse complement strand
GATCGCGGCGATGGTCGGAGTGGGGGCGGCGGCGATGCGGCGAAGAAGGCTGCCGAGGCGCGCGAGGGCGGGGGCGATCTCGGCGGGGAGATGCTCTTCGACGCTCGCGCCAAAGCTGAAGTGCGGGCCGTCGGACGTGATGACGATCGCGCGGAGATCGCGGCGAGGCTCGAGCTGCGCAAACACCGCGTCGAGATCGTTGACCATCGCGCGGTCAAGGACGTTCGCTTTCGGCGCGGCGAGTACGACGCGCGCGACGCGGCCGTCACAGAGGAACTCGAGACGCACTTTCATTCGCTCACCTTCTTCGCGGGAGGAACCCAGGGAGCGATCTCGTGGATCAGCTCCTCGCCCCACATCGCCCCTTCGGCGAGGCGCTGGCGCAGCTTGATGAAGTCGGCCTCGCGCTGCTGCTTCGTGCCGTAGTGGAACGCGCGGAAGCCCGCGTTCGCCTCGGTCATCATGTTGAGCGCGAGCCACGCGCGGTTCGATTCCCTGTTCTTGTCCCAGTGCACGAGCTTGTGCTTGCGCACGCTCTCGGTCGTCTTGATGAGGCAGTCGGGCATCGTGTAGGCGAGCTTCGTGACGAGATCGTCGACCGCGGCGTCGAGCATCGTGAGGTCGACCGTGCCGCGCGCCATGAGCGCCTTGCCTTCGTCGCGAGCGGCGCCGGTCTTCGTCTCGCCGATCGCGAGGCGGCCGAACTCGTCGAGGAGCCGGTCGGTAACGACGAGCGGGTTCGCGACGTAGTTGCCATCGACCTTCAGGCCGGGGACGATCTGAGTCAGGCCGCCGTACCAGTAGAAGCGGTGCGCGCTCCACATCTGGCAGAGGGTCGCGCTGTACATCGCGCGCTCGGCGCCGACCATGACGGGGAGGAAGTCGGTCGAGCCGCCGTCGGGTGCGCTGCCGTGTTTCGGGCCGGCCTGGCTGAAGACCGCGAGATCCTGCGCGACCGAGAAGTCGCACGCCATCCCGATCTCCTGCCCGCCGCCGACGCGCATCCCGTTCACGCGCGAGATCACCGGCTTGTCGCAGGTGAGGATCGACGTGACCATGTCGTTGAAGAGGCGCATGTACTGGCGGTACTCGCCCGGGTTACCGGCGTAGATTTCGGCGTACTCGCGCGTGTTGCCGCCCGTGCAGAACGCGTTCGTGCCGGAGCCGGTGAGGACGACGGCGACGGCGGCGCGATCGTTGGAGGCCTCGCGCAGTGCGAGGATGATCTCCTTGACCATGTCGCTCGTGTAGCTGTTGTACTCCGACGGGTTGTCGAGTGTGATCTCGGTCGCGTGAAGTCCGGCGACCGTCTTGCCGCCGTGATCGAGCACGGGGCGATGGTCGATGCGGATCTGCTTGCGCGGCGGGTTGTCGACGAGGTTGTGGCTCTTCATTGGTGTCGTTCCTCAGGAATTGCGCGCGGGGACGAGCACCGGGCGCAGGCGAATCTTGTGGTGATGTGCGGCTTCGAAGACGTCGGGAAGCTCGGAAAGTGGATGCACTTCGACAAAGGGCGCGACGGCGACCTTTCCGGCGAGGACGAGGTCGAGCGCGCCGGGATAGTTCGCGGGATCGCAGCCCCAGTTGCCGCGCGCGACGGCGTCGAAGGCCATGAGGTTCGAGAGGCGGACGTCGACCTTGTCGGGAGTGAAGCCGACGATCGCGAGCTCCGCGCCGAAGTCGAGAAGACCGAACGCGGTCTGCTGTCCCGCGGTCGTGCCGCTCGTCTCGAAGATCTTCCAGCCTGTGCGCCCCTTGCCGGTCGACTTCGCGTGTGCGCGCACGGCGTTCTTCAGATCCTTCGGGTTCATCTCGCGCGCGTTCAGAGTGAGCGAGGCGCCGTGATTCGACATCAGCTCGAGGCGCGAGGGATCGACGTCGATCGCGACGACTGTCGCGCCGAGAGCGGCGGCAATCTGAACGCCGAAGCCGCCGACGCCGCCTGTGCCGACGAAGATCGCAAGGTCGTTCGCGCCGAGATTCGCGCGTCGGATCGCCTCGTAGGGAGTCGTCACCGCGTCGGCGACGACGGAGAGCATTTCGAGTGTCGTTCCCGCGGGAAGCGTGTCGGGCACGGGGCAGAGGCCGCGCGAGGGGACGACGACGTGCGTGGCGAATCCGCCATCGCCGTCGTTGCCCGGCATGAACTGGCGGCGGCAGATCGTGGGGCGCCCGGCGTTGCAGGCGTCGCAGTCGCCGCATGGGATCACCGCGGGAACGACGACGATGCGGCCGATCCACCCGATCGCGGTTTCGCCTGCGGCGACGACACGGCCGGAGATCTCGTGGCCCAGTATCAGAGGGAGGGGCTTGCGCGTCGGAACGCCGCCGTAGGCGAAGCCGATGTCGGTGTGGCAGACGCCGCATCCGGCGACTTCGACGACGACTTCGGCGGCGGCGGGAACGAGGGGACCGAGCTCGTCGAGGCGGAGCGGACCTCCGGCTGCGATGAGGCGATATCCAGTGGCACCAGAGATGGTCGTCAACGCGATCTCCTGCTTTCCTGGGTTCAACTGTGTCGAGACCGGAACCGTAACCAGGACCGCAAGGTATGTGAGCGGGACGCGCCAGGGGCGTGACTCTTGTCACTCGGAGCGGTGATTTTTTGTCGGGGTACTACAAATCCTGCAAATGCAATAGAATACGTGGGTAATTGCACAGGAGTTTGTGCAATTGCTGAAAAGGCACGTTTTCCGCTGATCACGAGCATTCGTTCGTTCGCGCACCCCGACCTTGCGGTCGATCTCGGTACGGCCACGACACGTGTGTCGCCCCGCAGCGGAGCTATGGTCTTCTCGCTTCCCTCGGAGGTCGGCGGCGAGCCGGCCCTCAGTGGCGGAGTGATCGCCGACGTCGACCTCGCGACCGAGCTGCTGCGCCCGATGTTCTTCGCTGCCAGGCGCTGGGGACTCGGACGACCGCGCGTCGTCGCCTGTGCGCCGACAGATGCGAATCCGGACGAATGCGACGCGGTGGTGGAAGTGGTTAGGCGCGCCGGCGCCTCCGCGGTGGCGCTCGTTTCCGAGCCTCTTGCCGCCGCGGTCGGGGCGGATATCGACATCGGCGGCTTTTTCGCGCGAATGATCGTCGACATGGGCCACGGTGTGACCGACTGCGCGGTGGTCCGAGCCGGCGAGGTCGTGACGTCGACCGCAACGCGCGTCGCCTGCGGCGACCTCGAAGCAGGAGTCGCGCGCTTCGTGCTCGATCGCCACCAGCTCACGCTCTCCTCCGACACGAACAGAAGGCTTCTCAGGGAAGTCTCGTTCGACCTGGCACGGCCGCGGCGCGGGACGACGCGCGTGACGGGGCTGCTGCCGCATCGCGCGGGAAGCGCGGAGGCGGTGATCCCGCTCGAAGTGCTGGTGGAGTCCCTCCGGCCGACACACGAACGGATCGTCGGAAGCATTGCGGCGTTTCTTCGCGACCTGCCGGAGAAGATCAGCGTCGAGATCATCGAGAACGGCATCGACCTCACGGGCGGCGGCGCGCTGCTCGAAGGCATGGCCGCGTCCATCGGACGGGCCACCTGCATCGACGTCAGGCGCGTGCCCGACGCGTTAGGCTCCGTCGTGCGCGGCGCCCGCCGCATGATCGACAGCGTCGAGAAACAGCGACTGTGGGCGTGAATGCGGAACGCGGAATTGCTCTGCTCGCAAAGAGTGATCCGGCTGTTGGATGTCGGTAGAAGCCTGCGAGGTCCTTCACTCCGCTTCGCTCCGTTCAGGACGACATTCCCACGCTCTTCGCCCGTCACGCACTGCCCTAACAACCTTCGATGTCCGTCTAACAACTAACAACTAACAACCGAAAACCAACAACTAACAACCAACATCCCGCCCGCCACGCCTTCCGCCTCATTACCGCCACGGCCAGGCTTTCTCGCGTTCGATGGGTGGATTGTTGTGGACACAAGTGGACGCAAGTGGTACTTTTTGGCCAGAAATCAACATCATAGCGATGAGAGTGGCCGGACAGTGGAACTAAGCGTGCTGATGGGGCGCGGAGACGCGCGCGTGGACGAGAAGGGACGCATCAAGATCCCGACCAGCTTCCGCCGCGTGATCGAGGAGCGTTACGGCTCCGAGTGCTTCATCACCTCGTTCGAAGGGGAGAAGGCGCGCATCTACCCGCTTTCGGTCTGGCGCGAGTTTCAGCAGCGCCTCGCCCGCGTCCCTTCCACCGCCGTCGCGAAGGACAAACTCCTCAAGCAGGTGAACTACTACGGCGCGCTCGACGTGATCGATGCGCAGGGAAGAATCCTCGTCCCGTCGATCCTCCGTGACAAGGCGGGCATCCGCGGCGATGTCGTCGTCCTGGGCAAGGAGGACTACCTCGAGATCTGGAACCGCGAGCGGATCGACAAGCAGGTCTCCGAGGATCAGCTGAGCGCGGAGGACTTCAAGGAACTCGAGCTACACGGTGTCTGACGACACCTCGAAGGGGCGGGGCGACATGGAACCCGCCAGGCATGTACCGGTTCTTTTGACATCCGTCGTCGAGTTTCTCCGGCCGGCAGAGACCGGCGGCCTGATCGTTGACGCGACGCTCGGGCTTGGCGGTCACGCGGAGGCGCTGCTCGAGCACTACGGCTCGGCACGCCTTCTCGGCATCGATCGCGATCCCGCGGCCCTGGAGCTGGCGGGTCGCAGGCTGGAGAGATTCGGAGACCGTGCACGGCTCGTACGCGGCCGGCACGAAGAGCTCGTTGACATTCTCGAACGCGAGGGAATCGAAGAGGTGGACGGAGTGCTGGCCGACCTCGGCGTCTCGTCGCTCCAGCTCGATGACGCATCGCGCGGCTTCTCGTTCCGTTTCGACGGGCCGCTCGACATGCGCATGGGGCAGAGCGGGGATACGGCCGCGGACCTGGTAAACCGCCTGGACGCGCGCGAGCTCGAAACGATCATTCGTGATTTCGGCGAGGAGCCGATGGCGCGACGGATCGCGAGGGCGATCGCGAACGCACGGAACGAGGCGCCGATCGACACGACGACGCGGCTCGCCGAGATCGTTCGCGCGGCGCGCGGGCGTCGGGGCCACGACGAGATCGACCCGGCTACGAAGACGTTCCAGGCGATCCGCATCGCCGTGAACCGCGAGCTTGAAGAGCTCGGCGGGTTCGTGGAGGTGGCAGTCGCCAGGGCGAAGCCGGGGGCACGCATCGCCGTCATCTCGTTCCACTCGCTCGAGGACCGGATCGTCAAGCAGACGTTCCGAAAACTCGAGGGTGAATGCGTCTGCCCGCCAGGCTTTCCAGTCTGCGCATGCGGCGCGCGAGCCTCGGTGGAGGTGCTGACGCGGCGTCCGGTGACGGCCGACGCGGACGAAGTGAGGGTGAACCCGCGATCGCGAAGCGCGAAGTTGCGGGTAGCCGAGAAGCTGGAAGTTCAGGAGCAGTGAGGGGACCAGGCGAAGTCGAGCAGC
>JBPPMG010000496.1:0-3551 GCA_051305935.1 Thermoanaerobaculia bacterium | reverse complement strand
GATTCTGGTCGCCAAAGAGAATTTTGTTGAGGTTACCGACGAGCACCCGAGTCTCTTCCGACGCTTCCGCCGAACACTGGATCTGGTCACTGGCCGGGAATGGCGCGCCCGTGCTGGACTCGGCGACGTCGAAGCCGGTCTCCCGTCCGATCGTCACCAGCGCCGCGAGATGGCGGGGCCCGAGATGCGTCGGATCCTTCCAGAGCTCGGTCGAGCTGACGACGAGTGAGGCGGCGTTCGGCGTCTCGATCACGAGGTAGCCGCCGTCGCGCAGCACGCGCGCCGACTCGGTGAATAGCGAGAACAGGATGTCGGCGGGAAGGTGCTCGACGACGTGCATTGCGACGATGGTCCCGACCGAGCCGCTCGCCATGGTTGTCAGGCAGCCCGGAATCGAGCCGACCGACGCGTCCAGTCCCTTCGCGACGATGTCCGCTACCGAGCGCTCGTTCGCGTCGAACCCCTTCGCCGCGATTCCTTCGTCGAGGCAGAGCGCGAGCAGCTCGCCGCGCCCGCACCCCACATCGACGACGGGCGTCGCTTCGCGCAGGTACGCCAGGTAGTGCCGCGCCGCCTCCCGTACCTCCGCCTCGCTGCCGCGGAGCGCGTCCTCGAGGCGCCGGTAGACGAAAGCCGAACGGAGCGAGGAGGACGGGGCGTCGGGACCGGTGACCGGATTCGAAATGTCGCGAAGCCTCGCCGTCACCCCTTCGATCTTCCGGTCGACCGCCGCGACGAGGGCGTCCCCTCGCCTTACGGCGATCGGGACCAGCTCTTCGATCCGCTCGACGTGCGCTTCGAGGTCTCGGGCTAGGCTCGTCTCGATCGCCTTGAGGTCGCGGACCAGATCCTCGTTGACCTTGCGCGCGTCCTCGCGCGCGGCGGCGAGGTCCCCGCGCAGGTCGGAAAGAAGGTCGAGCAGCGCGAGATTGAAATCCCGCTGTCGCTCGGCTTCGCCCGACGCGCGGACGAGCACGGACCAGACACCGCGAAGCATCCGGGCGAGCAGACCCGACGACGGCGGATAGCGCCGGTCGTCACGCCACACGTCCCTCCAGCCTTCGAGACCCTCAGGCGGCCGTTCGATGAATCGCTCGTCGCTCATTCTCGTCGACAAAGAATACGGCGGCCGCAGGGCGGCCGCCGCAAAAAAGTTCGCTCGAGCTGCCGCACGGCGCGGCAGACGGGGACTACTTCTGCTCTTCCTCGCCGACCGGGTGCACTTCGACCTGGATCTTCGCGCTCACCTCGCGGTGCAGGCGAACTTCCACGACGTGCTCGCCGAGCGACTTGATCGGATGATCGATGTCGATCCTCCGCTTGTCGATCTCGACTCCCTGCGCCGCAAGAAGGTCGGCGATCTCGCTCGCCGTCACCGAACCGAAGAGGAGACCCTCGTCGCCGGCGCGCTTGTAGATGACGAGCTTGAGCTCGCCCATCTTATCGGCCGCGACCTGCGCCACATCCTTCTCCTTGGCGCTCAGGGCCGCCCACTTCTTGCGCTCGTGCTCGGCCGCCTTCAGGTTGCCAGGCGTCGCTTCGCGCGCGAGAGCCTTCGGAATCAGGTAATTGCGGGCGTACCCGTTTTTGACGGCGACGACTTCGCCGCGTCCGCCAAGCCCCCGGACCTCATCCGTCAAGATTACTTTCATCGGAGTCTTCCTTTCGCTTCAATTTCCGAAAATCGAAAAAACTGTCAAACAAGCCAGTGAGACACAGGATGGCGATGCCTACGAGGTTGAACGCCACGAGGCTCAGCAGGACGAAGGCGGGCGCCGAGGCGAGAAACCTGATCGGGCTTCGCGACATCAGCATCCTCACGACGGCCAGCCCCTGTATCCAGTAGAGCAGCGCGACGACCGCTAGCACGTTGAGCCCCGCCGTCTTCAGGTTTCCAGCCGCGAACGGCGAGAGGCCCGAGACGATGAAGACGACGAGCAGCCAGTCGGGCAGGGAGAAGAACCGGAGCCTGTACTGCCCGGCGTCCGGGTCGCTCTTCCTGAGCCGCGGGATCATGATGACGGCAGCCAGGACCATCAGCGCCGTGTTCACCATGATGACCGCGGGCAGGTACGACGCGATGATCACATCGCCTGCCTTTCGCATCACTTCCAGGCTTTCGGCCGGAAGCTGCGAATTCATCGAGATTGCCTGATCAAAGATCGAACCGGCCTCGGAAACGAGACCGGCGTAAGGCGAATAGCCCCACGCGAGTCGCATGATCCCTTCGACGACGACCACGCCGAGCGACGCCATACCGAACGTCGCCAGAAACGCGGGTCCCGCCGGGATCCGCCGCTCCACGTGCTGCAGGAGCAGCAGCGCGGGAGCTCCCATTTGAAAGATCAAAAGGCCCGCCGCAGTGAACCCTGCGAGCGAGGCCTCGCGCCCTCCACCGAGAGCGCCGAGCACCATCACGGTCACCGTGACCACCAGAACGATGCGCGCCGCGCGCTGCCCGTACCGAAATCCCGCGCTGAGCAGGACGGTCGGAACGAGCAGGTGGAGCGGCGGAAGCACCATCAGCGAGACCAGCAACGCATGGACGGCCACTCCGACTGCGACCCGGAACCGTCCCGGCGCGCTGACCTCCACCGGCCCTGGGGACCCGGTGTCCGCGCCAGTCATCACCCGCTTAGTCCGTCCAGAACGGGATCAGCGCCATCGTGCGCGCGCGCTTGATCGCCTCCTGCAGCTTCCGCTGATGGAGAGAGCACGTGCCCGAGATGCGGCGCGGCAGAATCTTGCCGCGCTCGGGGATGAACTGCTGGAGCAACTTGATGTCCTTGAAGTCGATGTACTCGAGCTTCTCGACACAGAACTTGCAGACGCGCTTGCGGCGATAGAAGAACTTCTTCTTTCCGCCGTGAGCGCCACCACCACGCTCGCCACCACCACCACCAGACGAGCTGCGGCGCGGACCTGAACCAGGAGAAGTATTCGACATATGTTGGTTCCTCCCTCGTTACTCGGCCGCCGGCGTCGCCGGGGCTTCGACTACCGCTTCAGGCTCTGGAGCCGGAGCCTGAACTACAGGCTCGGCCGGTGCCGGGGCGGAAACAGCAGCAGGCGTTGCGGAGACGCGCACCTTCTTGGGGTTGCGCGCGGCAAGCTTGGCTGCCCTCTTTGCCATCAGATCGACGCGAACGATGATGTGGCGCATTACCTTGTCCGAGTTCTTCATCTTGCGGTCGAGCTCGGACAGCTGGTCCGACCCGGCCTCGAAGACCCAGAGATGGTAAAAGCCCTCGTTCAGCTTCTCGATCGGATAGGCGAGACGACGGCGTCCCCACGTGTCCTCACTGACAAGCTTCGCGCCGCTCTTTTCAGCGATCGCACGAAACTCCGTCAGCAGGTCGGTGGCTTCCGTCTCACTGAGTTGGGGAGAAACGATGGACAGGACTTCGTAAGTCCTCATGTGACCTCCTTCTGGCCTAAAGGAGCCCCGTCTTGCGGGGCCCAAGGAGTAGGCAGATTGTAAAGAAACACCCGGGTGCGCCGGGCTCGCAAACGCCTAGTAATTGTATGGGATGAACGTTTATTCCGGCAGG
>JBPPMG010000473.1:0-3288 GCA_051305935.1 Thermoanaerobaculia bacterium | reverse complement strand
CATTTCGTGGAGGACGGACAGGGTCTCGTGCTCCGCGGCTCCATCGATCTCGGGGCCACGGTCAACGATCTCGCGATCTCGGGGAACTATCTCTACGCGGCGACCGCCTCGGGTGTGACTCAGATCGACGTGGCCGACCGCCCGCGGCCGGCCATTGCCGCGCCGCTCACCACCACGTCGGGCGTCGCGCTCTCGGTCGCGATTCTCGGAACGACTCTCTACGCAGCGGACGGCGACTCGAGCGTCGAGGCGTACTCGATTCAGGTTCCGTCACTCCCCCAGAAGATCGGCACGGTTTCGTCGCTCCCTCGCTCGGTCGGGGTCTCGACTTTCGACGGTTACCTCGTGATCTCCGACGGCCAACAGAGCGAGGTTTTCGCGGGGAACGGAACGTCATTGGGGCGCGTCGCGCTTCTCCCGTTCGCCGGCACAACCACGGCGCGGTGGAGCGGATCCGTTCATTTTCTCGGGGGAGGCGGGCGAGCCATCCACGCCGTCGACGTTCTCGCTCCGCGGCCCACCATCATGAGCAGCGTTACGACCGAGGTGACCTCCGGCAACGCGAACCGCGTCTTCGGGCTCGTCGCCTCGGGCACGAAGCTGTGGGCGGCCGCGGGAGATGCCGGGGTCGAAGCCTGGCGCCTCGGCGGCTTCGCGCCGCCGTATCCTCTCCGCTTCGTGCGCGTCGGCGGCATCGGCTCCGGATGGATCTCGGACTCGAGAGCCGTGGTCGCCTACTCGGCGGGAGGGCTTCAGCGTTACTCCGATAGCTCCGGGCCGCTCGTTCCGGGGCCCGTCTGGCACGAGGGGGTGGTATCCAGAATCCTCGACGGCGAGGGTGACCGCATTCTCACCTCGAGCGGAGCAGAGCTTCGCCTCTGGGACGTGGCCTCCGCGACGCCCGCGTCTCTCGGAGCGATCACGCTGGCAGGGGCAATCCGCTCCGGCGCGATCGAGGGATCGATCGCGTGGGCGGTCCTCGCCGATGGATCGCTCTGGCGCGTCGATTTTTCCGCGCAGCCTCCAGCACCCGGCCAGGTCGCCGTGACGGGCTCGCCGGACTTCGTCGCCGCGAGCAGCGCAGGGTTCGCGACTGCCGATATTCTCGAGGACGGGAACACGAGGATCCGGTTCGTTCCCGGCAGCGATCCGGCAGGCGAGGGGACGGAAGTGACGATCGAAGGAGCCTCAAATGGAGGGATCGCGCTCGGCGAAACGCCCGTCGTCGCCGCCGCCACATTCCGAGGACTGACGCTGGTTGACTTCAGCGTCGCGGGCGGACACGTCACGATCGTCGCGGGAACCAACCAGTCGCCGGTCCGGGGCCTTCGGATCGAGGGAGACCGGATCCTTCTCGTGACGTCGGATCGGATCGACGTCCGCTCGCTCCAGAGCGGCGCGCTCGTTCGCGCGTTCCCCACGGGGTCCACGCTGACTTCGATTTCCGGCTCTGGCGCGCGCGCGATCGCCGGATCGTTCGACGGTTTCGCCATCGCCGAGCTCGAAACTGCGAGCCGGCAGCCCGAGCCCATCGCTCTCCCCGATACAGTGAGCCGCTATTACCGTTCGCTCGCAAGAGACGGCAATCAGCTCTGGCTCGGCGACGCTCAGCGCATCGACCTCTACCGGGTCGACTCGTCGGCGATCCCCCGGCACCAGGCGGAGCTGTCGTTCGCCGGCTCGGCGGTCCCGGTAGGATTCGCCGCGACGGGAGGAAAGCTCTTCACCGTCTCGGCGACCGGACCGGTCGAGTCGTGGCGCCCCGATGGATCGCGTGAATCCTCGCTCACTCTCAATGAGGGATCGCTCCAGCAGATCGACGGCATCACCTCCGTCGGCGGAGCGGTATGGGTCTCGGTCACGACCGACTGCCTGACGACGGGATGTCGGAAGCTGACGGTCGTCATCGATACGAGCTCCGGGCTCGTGCGATCGGCGGCTTTCGAAGGGGGAACACTCGATGTCGTCGCGCATGGAAATCTCGCCGCTGCGATCACGACGCTTCCGTCGGAGGTGAGGCTGTACGACGTCGGCGATCCCGCCCAACCGCAGCTTCTCTCTGCAGAGGCGGTCTCGGACAATCCGGTCTCGGTGGATTTCGATGCGACCCGGGTCTGGGTGCTCGGCGACCGCCTCCGAGCGTATTCACGACCCGGACTCGAGCCGATCGCGACGCATTTCGATTCCTGGACGGCCGACCCGCTCGGCAGCCTCAGCTATCTCGATCAAACCGTTCGGGTCGCCGGATCGTGCCTGCTCGTCGCGGGGCGGTCGGCTGCTCCTACTCTCTGGAGTCCCGCCGGAAATTCCTTGACGCAGGTTCCAGCGCCCGGGGTTCCTGACGCGGTGCGCGGTGTGGCTGTCTCCGGAAGCTCGATCGATCTTCTCGGCGAATACTCACTCCAGGTGTGGAGCAGCGCGCCGCCGGCCGATCGGAGCCGGGCGGTCCGGCGCTGACGGGGCGGAGGATGGATGAGCCGTAAAATCAGATTCGAGAAAGAGGCTGACCGCTACAGGATCATCCTCGCCGATCCACCGCTTCACATCCTCGACACGGCGCTGCTCGTCGAGCTCCGGGAAGCCGTGGGCCGGGTCGAGCCCGACCGGCCGCTGCTGCTGATCGAAGCCGAAGGAAACAAGGCGTTCTCGGCGGGAGCCAGCGTTCAGGACCACCTCGGCGATCGCGTCGGTCCGATGCTCGAGGCATTTCACGGCGCTCTCCGCGCGCTCAACCGCCTCGACCTCGTGAGTGTGGCGAAGGTTCGCGGTCTCTGCCTAGGCGGTGGATGCGAGCTCGCCATGGCGTGCGACTTCGTCCTCGCGTCGGATCGCGCGAGTTTCGGTCAGCCGGAGATCGCTCTCGGCGTTTTCCCGCCGGTCGCGGTCTGGCAGCTCGGCCGGCTGACCTCACCTCGCAAGGGGCTCGAAATGATTCTTACGGGAGATCCGATTCCGGCCCCGGATGCGGCGCGGCTCGGGATGGTCAACGCCGTGTTCGCCGATGATGAACTGGACGGGAAGTCGGAGCAGTGGCTCGCGCGACTGCTCCGCCACAGCGGCTCGTCTCTGCGCATGGCGAAGAAGGCGTTCCGGCTCGCTTCCGCTGGCGACTTCGAGGCGCGCCTCGCGGAAGTCGAACGGCTTTATCTCGAAGAGCTCATGCGCACCGATGATGCGACCGAGGGGCTGGTCGCATTCATCGAGAAGCGTTTGCCGGCGTGGAAGGGAAAATGAGCGTGGCCACGCCCCGTGGCCACGGCTTGGTTTCATCAGCCGTGGCCGGATCGT
>JBPPMG010000406.1:0-2693 GCA_051305935.1 Thermoanaerobaculia bacterium | reverse complement strand
CATCGGTTCCGGCGCGGGGGGAGGGACGGTCGCTCATGCCCTCGCTCCACTCGCGCGCGAGGGAAAGCGGATTCTCGTGCTCGAGCAGGGCCCCCGCCTGACGACCGCCGAGTTCACGGGCCGTGAGTTGGAAATGGCTCCGGCCCTCTACGAAGACGAGGGCGGCTTTCTCACGGCCGACGGAACCATGACGCTCGCCTTCGGGCGCGCGCTCGGCGGATCCACCGTCGTCTATACGGGGACATCCATGCAGCCACCCGAGCGCGTGATCAGGAACTGGAACGTTCCGGGCCTCGGGCACGCCGACCTCGATGAGCGCGCCCGAAAGTACGCGGCCCAGAACAACGTCCACTTTCTCGATGAGACGGAACTGAACGACAACAATCGCCTCTTCGTGAAGGGCTGTCGCAACGCGGGGTATCGCGCCGAGCAGTTTCCGATCAACGTCAAGGGGTGCCGCGGGACGAGCCTCTGCAACCTCGGATGCCCAACGGGCGCGACGCAGGGAACCGATCGCGTCCAGCTGCCCGAGGCCGAGAGCGCGGGGGTCGCCATCGTCACGCGAGCCGAGGTGCTTCGGATCGAGGATCACGCGGTCATCGTTCGCGTCAGCGAAAGGGCGGACGGCGCGAAGGGGCTTCCGTCCGAATGGCCCGCAGGCGACTACCGGATCGCGGCCGGGACCGTCGTCCTCGCAGGCGGAGCGGTCGGTTCTCCAGCGCTCCTGTTGCGGTCGGGCCTCGCAGAGCTCCCGCGTCGCGTGGGGGAAGGTTTCACTTGCCACCCCGCGCACATCCTCGTCGGCGAGCATCCCCGGCCGATCACCAACGACGTCGGTCATCCCAAAAGTTTCTTCCTGGACCGCGCCGTTGAAGAGGGGTTCGTTCTCGAAACGTGCATGTACTTCCCCTTCACCACCGCGAAGAACCTGGCGGGATTCGGAGCTCCGCATTCGCGGCTCATGCACGCGTATCCGCGGCTCCAGATGATTCTGGTTCTCGCGTGCGACAAGGCGACGCCCGGAAACCGCGTGAGCGTCGACCGGGCCGGCAAGCCGGTCGTCCATTACCGATTCACGCCCGAGACGATCGAGGCGATGGTCCGGGCGACCCGGGCCTCGGCGCGCATTTTCTTCGGCGCCGGCGCGTTGCGCGTGCACGCTCCCTCGGCCGATCCTCCTTTGATCGAGGCGGCCGACGCCTTCCGCGTCGACGAGTTGATCAACGCGCGTCACTTCAAGCCCGGAAAGATCTCGGTCTCGGCGGCTCACCTGATGGGGGGATGCGGAATGGGACGCGACGCCACCGACTCGGTCAGCGACTCGCGCGGCCGCGTTCACGGGAGGCCATGGCTTCGCGTCGCCGATTCGAGCCTTTTCCCCGATTCGCTCGAGATCAATCCCTATCTCACGATCATGGCGATTGCCGACCGGGTCGCCGAAGGAATTCTCGAAGACGCGGGCGCGCTCGCGCCGCGCGCAGCAGGAGTCGCCTGATGAAAACCGGAGCCGCTCTCGTCCTCCGCGCGCTCGAAGACGAGGGGATTCGCCTCGCGTTCGGAATCCCCGGTACGCACAACATCGAGCTCTACGACGTTCTCGCCACCTCGGAAAAGGTGCGCCCGATCCTCGTGACGGACGAGCAGAGCGCGTCGTTCATGGCCGATGCCGCATGGCGCGCGTCGGGAGTCATGGCCTGCGCGAACGTCGTCCCCGGTGCGGGGTTGACTCATGCGATGTCCGGCATCGCCGAGGCGTTCATGGATACGGTGCCGATGCTGGTCCTCGGGTGCGGAATCCGGCGCGACAGCGGAATGGCCTGGCAGCTTCACGACGTCGACCAGGCCGCGATGGTCGCTCCGGTGACGAAAGGGACTTTCCGGCCGAAGACGGGAGAAGAGATCTACGCCACGATCCGCCGCGCTTGCCGGCTGGCGCGCGAGGGGAGGCCCGGCCCGGTCTTCGTCGAGATTCCGGCGGACTTCTATCTCTTCAAGCACGAAGAGCCGGAAGCGTGGAATGAGTCCGCGCCGCCTCCCGCGCGGTCGTCCGATGCGATCGAGCAGGCGGTCGCGATCCTGCGCGAGGCGAAGCGGCCGCTTCTCTACGTTGGACTCGGCGCGGCGGAGGCCGATCTCGTGCGGCTCGCAGAAACGCTGGAAGCTCCGGTCGCGACGACGTTTCAGGGGAAAGGAGTGTTCCCCGAATCCCATCCGCTCTCGCTCTGGCCGGGATACGGCGCCTCGGCTCCGGCGTTCGCGCGTGACGTCGCCGGGGACTGCGACGTGACCCTCGCGATCGGCTGCCGGTTCGGCGAAGTGGCGACTGGGAGTTACGGCGCGCCTCCACCCGGACGGCTGATTCACATCGACATCGATTCCGAGGTGCCCGGGCGGAACTATCCCGCGGAAGTCGCGATCGTGTCCGACGCGGCCGCCGCCGTGACCTCGCTTCTCGAGCGTCTCGAGCGCCGGAGCGCGGACGCGGCGCTTCGCCGCAAGATCGCCGAGGGGCGCGAGAGCGCCGCGCGGGAAATCGAGGCGCCGTCGAAGGAGGGCGTATCGCCCGGCCGGCTCCGCCGCGCGCGCCAGGCGCGATTCGGCTCCGAGGCGATCTTCACCTCGGACAGCGGGAACGGGCCCGTCATCGCCGTGGAAGCGTTGCGGCTCGACCGGCCGGGCAAGCTGCTCGCGCC
>JBPPMG010000396.1:0-19806 GCA_051305935.1 Thermoanaerobaculia bacterium | reverse complement strand
CCGCTACGCGGCGCGAATACGCTTTCGTCGAGCTCCCCCCGGTCTTCGACCGGGGGCTAAATTCGGCCGTCGCTACGCGACGCATCTGCGGCATGCGTCTGCTCTCGCCTCATCCCCTCTCCCCTCATCGCCTCTCCCCTCATCGCCTCTCGCCTCATCGCCTCTCGCCTGCTTTGACCTATGACCTATGACCTCTGACCTGCCTCAGAGTATGAAATCCGTCGACAGGAACTTCGACGAGCGCTCGGTGAGGATCGAGCGGATGATCTTCCGGTTCGCGTCGTTCAGCTTCGCGGCGACGAGGCTCCTGATCGTGAAGACGCGGAGCGCGTCGGTCACCGAGAGCGTTCCTTCCGCCGAGTCCTTGCGTCCCGTGAACGGGAAGGTGTCGGGGCCTCGCTGGCACTGGCTGTTGATGTTCACGCGGCAGACCTGGTTGACGAGCGGGTCGATGAGCGACGCGATCATCGACGGCTCCTCGCCAAAGATGCTGACCTGCTGCCCGTAGTTCGAGTCGGCGACGTACCGCATCGCTTCGTCGATCTCCCGGAATGGCGCGACGGGTACCACGGGGCCGAACTGCTCCTCGCGGTAGAGCCGCGCGTCGGGGCTGACGGGATAGACGACCGCGGGATGCATCCACGTCGCCTCGGTCTCCCTGCCACGGTCGTTCACGACCTTTGCTCCCTTCGCCACAGCGTCGTCGACGAGCCCGCGCATCCACGAGGTCTTGTCCTGCTCGGGAAGCGGCGTGATCTGAACGCCCGCGTCCCAGGGCATGCCGTCGCGCAGCGCATCTACGGCAGCGCAGAACTTCTCGAGAAAGGGCTCCGCGATCGACTCGTGCACGAGGATCATCTTGATCGCGGTGCAGCGCTGGCCGTTGTACGAGAGGGAGCCTAACGTGCATTCCTTCACCGCCTGGTCGAGGTCCGCGTCGGGAAGGATGATCGCCGCGTTCTTCGCCTCGAGCCCCAGGATGCAGCGAAGGCGGTGCGGCTTCGGGTGCTGGCTCTTTAGGATGTCGCCGACGCGGCTCGAGCCGATGAAGGCGAGCACGTCGATCTTCCCCGACGTCATCAGCGGCGTGATCACCGTCGGGCCGTCGCCGTAAACGGTGTTCACGACCCCCTTCGGGAACGAGTCGCGGAATGCCTCGAGGAGCGGCGCATGGAGCAGCACGCCGAGCTTCGGAGGCTTGAAGATGATCGTGTTCCCCATGATCAGCGCCGGGATCAGCGTGGTGAAGGTTTCGTTGAGCGGATAGTTGAACGGCCCCATGCAGAGGACCACACCGAGCGGGGCGCGGCGGATCTGGCCGATGACTCCCTCTTCGATCGTGAAGCGGGACGAGGCGCGATCGAGGTCCTTCAGCGCGTCGATGGTGTCGCGGATGTAGACGACCGTCCGGTCGAATTCCTTTTCCGAGTCGGGAAGCGACTTCCCGATCTCCCACATGAGCAGCTTCACCACTTCGTCGCGCCGCTCCTGCATCCGCGCCGCGAATCGCTCGACGTGGTGGATCCGCTCCTCGACCGTCATCGTCGGCCATGCGCCACGGCCGCTGTCCCACGCGCGCGACGCCGCATCGAGCGCCTCTACCGCTTCTTTCTCCGTCAGCAGCGGGTAACCGCCGATCCGTTGCTGCTCGAGGCCGCCGTCGGTCGCGACGCAGACGGGAGACATCACCTCCTGCAGCGGGCCGCTCCACGAACGGAGCTCGCCGTCACAAAGCCAGACGCGCTGCTCGCGCGGTGACGTTAGGCGGAACTCCTCGGGGATCTCAGCGGCCGAGGGAAATATCGGTGTCGAGCGCTCTTCCGTCATGTGGATCGCCTCCGTCGACTCGCGGTCGCTGGTGTGACGAGCTCCCGCGGGTGTTCGAAGGCGATTCTACGCCGGGGCGCGTACGGGGTGGAGCTGCGCGGGACAGCGGCACGGCCAGTTGTCATTCCGAGCGCAGCGAGGAAGCTGCAAAACGATTACCGATCGCTTCCTCAGCAGCAGTCTCGCTGCATCGCGGGGGTTGTCGCTGCGGAAGCGGTCAGGAGTAGCCTTTAGCAGGTCCCTCGCTGCGCATTGTTTGTCATTCCGAAGCGAAGCGAGGTTTGTCATTCCGAAGCGAAGCGAGGAATCTGCAACACGATCTCCGACCGCTTCCGAAACAGCAGTCTTGCCTCATGGCGATGGTTGTCGCTGCGGAAGCGGTCAGGAGTAGCCTTTAGCAGATCCCTCGCTGCGCTCGGGATGACATCTGCGCTCGGGATGACATCTGCGCTCGGGATGACATCTACGCGCGTGCCGACGCCTCAGCGCGATGCGATCTTCGGGCTCGCCAACGCTTCCAGCGCCCGCGTGACCTCGTCGTGGAGCGTGTCGGGCGCGCCGTAGAAGGTCTTCACGATGTTCCCGCGCTCGTCGGCGAGGACGAGCGTTGGCACCGCCGGCGGCCCTGCGAAGGCCTTGCGCACCGCGTCGCTCGCGATCACCACCGTGCCCTGCGGCTGGAGTGACGCGACGAGCTTGTCGATGTCCTCGCGCTTCGACTCGATCGCGACGTTGACGATCGCGACCTCCGCCGGATCGAGCGATTTCATCCACTCCATCGACTTGATGCACATCGGGCACCAGGTCGCCCAGAACTCGACCAGCACCGGCTTGCCTCGCAATTGTGCGAAGGTGATCCTGCGTCCGGCGAGGTCGGTCATCGCGACGTCGGGAAGCGACTTCGCGGGCGCCGCTCCCTTCGTGATCTCGAGCGAAGGAACGTCGCTACCCTCGAGCCGAAGCCCGATCATCGTCCGGAGCTCGTCCTGGAATCGCTTCCGGTTCGCGAGCTCCGTCCAGGGGATGTACTTCCCCGTCTTCGGCCCGCCCCATTCGTAGAAATCCTCGGGGCGCGCGACGAGCGCCTGGTCGACGAAGATCGCCGGATAGGCCGCGACACCGAAACGATCCGCGATCGCCGACGCGCCGAGGTCTTCGACGACGAACGTTGCCCGCCCGCTGAACTCGTCGACCACTTCCTTTGCCAGCAAACTTGCCGGGTCGGAGAGGCTTCACGTGTAAGGCCAGCGGACGAGCGTGACGGTGACGCGCGCCGATCTCCGCGCCGCCACTTCAACTGCATCGTAGAGCGACGCGTGGAACGGCAGCACGTCGCTGACGACGTGCGTCGCGATCTCGGCGCCTCGCTGGCGCCCCACGGACGCGAAGAGCGAGGTCAGCGACGCGTCGTTCGCGCTCGCGGGAAACTCCGGCATCGGCAGGTCGGGCGTCTCCGCCTTCTTCGTCGCGCGACTGAGCGCGAGCCGCGCTTCGAGCAGCAGCAGGCTCGCGCCGTCGTAGAGCTTCTGGTCCTGAAGCTCCCGCGCCTCCTTGAGGAGCGAGCTTGCATAGACCGTCTCGTTGCGCGACCTGTCGAGCTCGAAGGCCGCGACCATCTCCTCGTCGAGTTTCGCGACCGCGGCCTCGATCGCGCCGGCAGGAGGCGTCGGCTCGGTCACCGTCGTGTCGACCGGGAGCGATTCGACGAACTTCGCGAACCGGAGGTTCGACGTCGCCTCACCGAGGTAGTAGAGGCCGCTCTCGACGCCGCTCGCCTTGCCGTACGGAAGGCTCGCGCGATAGAGCTTCATCGCACGGTTGCGCGCCGCCTGCGCGAGAGCGCGCTCGACCAGCGGCCCGCCCGTGCGCGGGGAATCGATCGCGAACGACGCGCCCTCCTTCTCCCACAGGAGCTGGAACTTCGCGAGATCCGCTCCCTCCGCGCGATGGGCGACGAGGAAGCCTAGCGTCTCGACGCCGATGGTCGCGTCGCGAAGGCGATAGAGTTTCAGCGCCGGAGAGGTCGCCGAGCTCACGCGCTCGAGCAGAGTCGTGTTCTGTTCGACGATGCCTTTCGCGAACTCCGGGATCGACGCGGGTTCGATGCCCTTGAAGACCGCCTCGAGACGCGCGTGCTCCGCGGTGACCGCGGAAGCGATCGACACCGGCGGAACGGGCGCTTCAGCCTTGCATCCCGCGAGAAGCGCGACGGCGAGCGTGCCCGCCGTTCGCAGCACGCGACTGAAGCTCGTGCGCTTCGACGTCCCCTGATCGCTCGCGATCGTCACCCCGCAACACTAAGGCCGCGGGGTGCGAATGGGAATGCGCGCAATCCGATGTTGCGCGTTTCGTTGCACGACAATCCCAAACGCGCCGCGCGGCGTCAGTTGCGATTCTCGAGCCCGGCGGCCGTGCGCTGCGCGCGAATCTTGTTGCCGTTCGCGCGGACGTAAACCACCAGTTGCTCCATGCCCTCGCGCGTCGACTTCCACGCCGCGGCGTACTCGGTCTTCGAGGTGTACCCGTTAGGGGTCTCGTCGTCCCAGCTCTTCACCTTCTCGAGCGTCGCGTCGAGCACTTCGATGTCGCCGAAGGCGTACTCGTTGATCGGCTTTCCGACGGCCTCGGAAAGCGACGCGAGCAGCGCCGGATCGCCTTCCTTCGGGAGTTCGGGATGCGCGGCGAGGTGGAACCGGTAGCGCAACTGGCCGGCATAGAACCAGAAGATCGACTCGTCTTTCCTGTCACCGGAAAACAGCTTCGACGCGAGAACGTAGTAGACCGCCGGGTGGTCGTTCTCGATCCCCTCAATCAGCTCCTCGGGGGATTTCTGCATGGCTTCGTTCACCGCAGCCTGCTGGGCACTGGCAGGAATGACGGCCAGGACCATCAGGCCCAGGGCGAGAGCGGCTGTCTGTAATCTCATCGTGTCTCCTCGTTCTCGAAAACGCCGCATTCTCGCAGATTCATCCTCGACTGGCACACGAAAAACGAGCGGCCGCCGCGGCCTGCCTCGCCCGGGGAGTCGGGACGGGGCGACCGCGGCGACCTGGCAGTCGGATCGACTCGATTACGCCGCCGCGCCGGCTGCCTCCACGATGCGCTCGACGCTCGGAACGAATGCCTGCTCGAGCGGGTACGACGCGGGCGCGGGGGCGTCGGGACCCGTGACCCGCATCACCGGCCCCTTCAGCGCGCCGAACGCCTTCTGCGCGACGATCGCCGCGATCTCCGCGCCGACGCCGCACGGCCCGCTCGCCTCGTGAACGACCACCGCACGGCCCGTCTTCCTCACCGACGCGAGCACCGTCTCCTCGTCGAGCGGCTTGAGCGAGCGAAGATCGATCACCTCCGCACTCACTCCCCTCTCGGCAAGCACGCTCGCGGCTTCGAGGCAGCGGTGCACTGTCTTCGCGTAGGAGATCAGCGTCACGTCCGCTCCTTCTCTTCGGATCGCGGCCTTCCCGATCGGCACCACGTGCTCCCCTTCGGGCACCTCGCCCGGCGTGTGAAGCAGGCCGATGTCGGCGAAGAACATCACCGGGTTCTCGTCGCGAATCGCGCTCTTGAGCAGACCCTTGAAGTCCGCGGCAGTCGACGGCATCACCACCTTCAGCCCCGGCGCGTGAACGAACCAGGCCTCGAGGTTGTGGTTGTGCTGCGCGCCGACGGCCCAGCCGGCGCCGGTCCGCGTGATCGTCACGAGCGGAAATGAGAACTGACCGCCCGAGATGTAGCGCAGCTTGCCTGCGCTGTTCACCAGCTCCTCCATGGCAAAGGTGAGGAACGGCGCGAAGAGGAGGTCGATCACGGGGCGAAGTCCGGTCGCGGCGGCACCTGCCGCGGTGCCCGCGATGATCCCTTCGGCGAGCGGGGTGTTGCGCACGCGGTGCGGCCCGAACTCGCCGACGAGCTGATAGTTCTTGGTTGCGGTTCCCTCGCCGAAGGTGATCACCGCGGCATCGCGGCGCATCTCCTCGGCGAGAGCTTCGGTCATCGCTTCTTCACTGGTCATCGTTTTCATGACAGTCCTCTCAGGCGTAGACGTCTTTGGTCAGCTGGTCGAATGACGGATAGGGCGAGTCGACGGCGAACTTCACGGCGTCCTCGACGCGCTGGACTGCGCTCGCGCGCAGCGCCTCGACTTCAGCGCGCGTAAGGTCGCCGCGCTCGAGCAGCCTCGCTTCATGAGCCTTGATCGGATCTTTCGCCTTCCAGGCAGCGAGCTCGGCCTTGTCGACGTACGCCTGGTCGTCGGGCTCCATGTGGCCGCGAGTCCGGTAGGTATACGTCTCGAGAAAGTACGGCTTGCCGGTCTTGCGGATGTACGCGACCGCCTCGCGGGCCGCCGCGTGCACCGCCTCGACGTCGTTGCCATCGACCGTCTTCGCCTCGATCCCGTAGCCGCGCGCCCAGTCGGATACGTGATCCGTGAGCATCGTCTCCTTCCGATGCACGTACGCCTGCCACTGGTTGTTCTCGCACACGTAGAGAATCGGGAGATTCCAGACGGTCGCGAGGTTGACCGACTCGTGGAAGATCCCCTCGGTCGCCGCGCCGTCGCCAAAGAAGACGGCGGCGATGCCGTCGGTCCCCGACATCGAGAGCGAGAGTCCGACGCCGGTGACGAGCGAGAGCTCGCCTCCGACGATCGTCGAGGTCAGCACGATGCCGAGCTCCTTCGCCGAGATGTGAAGGCTGCCGCTGCGCCCGCCGCAGTAACCGGTCTCCTTGCCCATGATCTCGGCCATCACCTTGCCGGGATCGGCGCCGCGAGCGAGCAGGTGTCCTGCGCTCCGATGGTTGGTAAGAATCAGGTCGTGCGCCGCGAGCGCGCGGACGACGCCGACGGCCGAGGCTTCCTGGCCGACCGAGGTGCACATCGTCGGCGCCTGGCCCGCGGCCTGAAGCGCGGCCGACTTCTCCTCGAAGGTGCGGATGAGCAGCATCGACTCGAGCGCTTCCGCGACGCTGCGATCGACTTCTGTTGCGAGTGTGGTCACTGGTGTCTCCTCTGTCGTTCCGGGTGATGGCAACGGATTGCCGTTTCGAACTGCTCGCAATGTACGGAGCGCGCGAAGGAAAGATTGCTGTTTGTTCCCTAAGAGAATCGGAAAAGTGGACACGGCGCGGTGAACGGTGGGGGCCGCTTCCTAACGCGTTCCTAAACAGCGTGAGAGGGGTCACGAACAGCAGGCCAGAGGCCAAAGGTCAAAGGCCAAAGCAGGCAGAGGCAGGGCGTCGGGTGCAGGTCATCGGTTAACGGCAAATGCTCAAAGGTGAGGGACTGACCGATGACCCGTGATTTCGGACGCTGCCTGCTTTGGCCTTTGACCTTCGGCCTTTGGCCTGCCTCTGTCTGCTTTGGCCTCTGGCCTCTGGCCTTTGGCCTGCCTTCTCGTTGACACCGCACATTCCGTTCAGCCACGATTCCCGCCCGAGGAAGAGCTGATGACAATCATCGAGGAACGCAACGACTCCGTGATCGAGTTCACCACCCGTGCGATCGTCGCGGGAATTCTCTTCGGCGTGCTCTTCGGCGCCGCCAACGCGTACCTCGGGCTGCGCGTCGGGCTGACCGTGTCGACCTCGATCCCGATCTCGGTCCTGACCGTCGCGCTCTTCAAGTTGATGCCGAGGCGCGGCGACAGCATGATCCTCGAGGCAAACATGTCGCAGACGATCGGCTCGGCGAGCTCTTCGCTCGCGGCGGGGACGATCTTCACGATACCCGCGCTCTTCCTCTGGGGGATGGCGCCGCCGTTCTGGCAGGTCGCGATGCTCGCGCTGCTCGGCGGCCTGCTCGGCATCTCCGCGATGGTGCCGCTGCGCCGCCTGTTGATCGTGAAGTCGGCCGACGAGCTCCCGTACCCGGAAGGAACGGCGTGCGCGGAAGTGCTGCGCGCGACGACGACCGCAACGGGCGGAGGCGGAGGCCGCTGGATCTTCATCGGCATCGCTGTGGGCGCTGCCGTGAAGCTGGGCCTCGGCGCCTTCATGCTCTTCGCCTCCGAGCTCTCGATGCATCTCCCGGTTCTGCCGAAGGCCGAGCTCTCGCTCGAGATCGCGCCTGCGTTACTCGCAGTCGGCTACATCCTCGGCTACCGTCAGTCGGCGATCATGGTCTCGGGAAGCCTGATTTCCGCGATCGTGCTCACGCCGCTCATCGCGCTCGTCGGCGCGTCCCTAAATGCTCCGCTCTTCCCGGAGATGTCGATGTCGATCGCCGACATGACGGCGAGCCAGATCTGGTCGCGCTACGTGCGCTACATCGGCGCGGGCGCAGTGGCCGCGGCAGGCATCGTCGCAGTCGCTCGAGCGTTGCCGACGATGGCAAGCTCGTTCGCCGCGGTCATGAAAGGGCTTCGCGGCAAAGGCCTCGGCGCGGATGCCGCTGGCAACGTCCCGCGCACGGACCGCGACATTCCGTCGTGGATCGTCGTGCTCGTTCCCGGGCTCGTGGTGCTCACGTTGATCGGCGTTCCCGGCCTTTTCTCCGGAGGCATGTCGCTCGTTCCGCGAATCGTCGCGGCGCTCGGCGTCGCGATCTTCGGCGTCTGCTTCGTCGTCGTCTCGTCGCGCATCGTCGGTCTCATCGGCGTGTCGTCGAACCCGACGTCGGCGATGACGCTCGTGACGCTCCTCGGCGTCTCGGTGATCTTCGTGATGGCCGGATGGAGCGATCCGTCGGCGCGCGCGGCGATCCTCACGGTCGGCACCGTCGTCTGCATCGCGGCGTCGAAGGCGGGAGACATCTCGCAGGATCTGAAGACGGGCTACCTGGTCGGCGCAACGCCGGCGAAGCAACAGTTCGGCCAGTTCATCGGCGCGGCGTTCGCTTGCTGGGCGATCGCAGGAACGGTGCTTCTGTTAGGCAACGCGTTCACGTTCGGATCCCCCGAATTGCCCGCGCCACAGGCGACACTGATGAAGACGGTCATCGAAGGCGTTCTCTCGGGCTCGCTGCCGTGGGGTCTCGTCGGCACCGGCGCAAGCCTCTCGATCTGCGCTCTGATCGCAGGGCTCCCGGGGCTCGCGTTCGCGGTCGGGATTTACCTCCCGCTCGGAAGCCTCACCCCAATCTTCGTCGGAGGCATCGTGCGGCGCATCGTCGAGTCACGTCGCGGTGGCAAGCCGGGCGAGAGCGACCCTGGAGTGCTAGGCGCGTCGGGGATGATCGCCGGCGAGGGCCTCGCCGGCGTGCTGATCGCCTTCCTCGTGGCCGGCGTCGGCAAGTGGCCCGACTCCGCGGTCAGCCGCGCTCTCGGAGCGGTCCACTTCGCGTCGCGCGACTTCGTCCATATCGGCGGAACCGCCGCGGTGGTCGGCGGCGTCGTTGTGGTGCTCGCAGTCTGCGCGCTGCTCTACAGAGCGGGACGGTCGGGCGACGCGGACTCCTTGTAGGCAAGGCGTCCCGCCTTGCCCGTCTGGCGCAGAGCATCAGTGCCGGGCAAGGCGGCGAAGGCCGGAGGCCTTCGCTACAAGACGGAGTCGCCCTACGGCCGGCGACGACCGCCGGGACCACCGGAGCGCCCCGAGGGAGCACTCGATTTGCGGTTTTTCCACGGAGTGGCGTCAAACGGATTGGTGCGCTTCTCGGGTCGGTTCGACGACGCGGCGCCCACCTGTGCAGGCCTGCCGTCGCGACTCGAAGTCGTCGACGCGCTCGAAGGACGTCCCTGCGGTCGGTCGAAGCGACGTGCGCTGCCGCCGTCGCGCGATGCCGAGGTCGGACGCGCCGCGCCCGGCCTTCCGCCGGTGCGATGCGCCTGGCCTTCGCGACGGCCGCCGTCGACCTGCCGGCGAGCGCCCTGATTGACCGCGGCGTATTTCGCGGCGGACTCCGCCGCGGAAGCCTCGGCGGCACGGGCGTCGAAGCCCTCGACCTTCGTGCGCGGGATGCCACGTTTGAGGAAGCGCTCGAGCTGGCGGAGGTCCGCTATCTCGTCGGGAGCGACGAAGCTGATCGCGTCGCCGATCGCATGCGCGCGGCCCGTGCGTCCGATGCGATGGACGTAATCCTCGGGCTGCGGCGGGAAGTCGAAGTTGACGACGTGCGAGATTCTCTCGACGTCGATCCCTCGCGCCGCGATGTCGGTCGCGATGAGGCAGCGAACTTCTCCCGAGCGGAACTTCTTGAGCGCGAGCATCCGCTGTCCCTGGGTTCGGTTCGAGTGGAGCGTCGCGGTCGTGATGCCCGCCGCGGCGAGCTTACGGGCGATCTTGTCTGCGCCGTGCTTCGTGCGCGAGAAGACGAGCACCATCTCGAGTGCCTTGTCCTTGAGCAGGTGGATCAGAAGGTCGGCCTTCGCAGCCTTCGAAACCTCGATGACCTGCTGCGAGACCAGCTCGGCGGGAGTCGCGCGCGCGCCGATCTGCACGATCACGGGATCCTTGAGGAAGTCCTTGGCGATCCCTTCGATGTCCTTCGACAGCGTCGCGGAGAACAGCAGCGTCTGGCGCGTCTTCGGGAGCTGCGCGACGATCTTCTTGATCGCCGGCAGAAAGCCCATGTCGAGCATCCGGTCGGCCTCGTCGAGGACGACGAACTCGATGTCCTTGAAGTCGACGAACTTGCGCGCCATCAGGTCCATCAGGCGCCCGGGAGTGGCGACGACGAAGTCGACACCGCGGCGAAGCGCGTCGATCTGCGGCTGCTCGCCTACACCTCCATAAATTGTCTTGTACTTGAGATGGAGATGGCGGCCGTAGGCCTGCACGTTCTCCTCGATCTGGACGACGAGCTCGCGGGTCGGAGCGATGACGAGCGCGCGCATGCAGCGCGACGGTCCGCGCGTCTGCATCTTCTCGAGCATCGGGAGGACGAACGCTGCGGTCTTGCCGGTTCCGGTCTGGGCGACGCCGATGACGTCACGCCCTTCGAGGATCGCGGGGATGGCCTTCGTCTGGATCGGCGTCGGCTCTTCGTAACCCGCCTCGCGGACGGCTTTGGTGATTTTCGGCCCGAGGCCGAGTGCTGTAAATGGCATAAATTTCCCTTCTTCTCTTCAGTTTGATTAGTGATTCACTCTGAAGGAAAGGGTGCCGTGGGGGGGACAACGACCTGCAGATGTGAAACAGCGATATGAAGGAACCGGGAGAGGGGGCGATTTATTGCGAGGGGCGGAGGGATGAGCCTTACGTCCCTACTTCTTCATTCTTCATTCCTCTATTCTTCATTCGACATTTCGGTGTCCGAGGCTTCACGAAAACCGAAATGAAGAATGAAGAATGTCGAATGAGGAATGAAGAAACCGGCGCCGGCCGCGCGGCTGCACGACCCTAACTATGCACCCCAGGCGCCTCTCTCCCCGTCTTCTCGACGTATTCGAGGTACGAGCCGCCGTAGAACATCGGGCCGTCGTGCTCTTCGCCGCTCAGCTCGAGCACGCGGCTCGCGAGGCCGCGAAGGAAAGTGCGGTCGTGCGAGACGAAGAGCATCGTCCCCTCGTAGTTCTTCAGCCCCTCGACGAGCATCTCCTTCGTCGCGAGGTCGAGGTGGTTCGTCGGCTCGTCGAGCACCAGGAAGTTAGGCGGGTCGAAGAGCATCCGCGCCATGACTAGGCGCGACTTCTCGCCGCCCGAGAGCGAACGGATCCGCTTGTCCGCGTCGTCGCCCGAGAACTGAAACGCGCCGAGCAGCGTGCGGATCGTGCCGAGGCCCTCCATCGGGAAGTCCTTCTGCATCTGGTCGAGCACGGTGAGCTCGGGGTCGAGCAGGTCGAGCGCCTGTTGCGCGAAGTAGCCGACCCGGAGACTCGCGCCGAGGCGCACCGAGCCGGAATCGGGAGTGAGCGCGCCGGAGATCATCTTGAGGAGCGTCGACTTTCCGGCGCCGTTCTTTCCCATCACGCACCAGCGCTCGCCGCGGCGCACGTGGAAATCGAACGAGTCGTAGATCGTGCGCTTGCCGAATTTCTTCGACACCTTCTCGAGCATGGCGACGTCGTCGCCCGAGCGGCCCGGCGTGCGGAAGTCCCACTTGACCGCCTTGCGCTTTTTCGGCGGCTCGAGCTTCTCGATCTTCTCGAGCGCCTTCACGCGGCTCTGCACCTGCGCCGCCTTCGCGGCGTGCGCCGAGAAGCGGTCGATGAAGCGCTGCTCCTTCGCGAGCTTCGCCTGCTGCCGCGCGTACGCCGCTTCCTGGTTCGTCTCGCGAATCTCGCGCTCGGCAAGGTAGAAGTCGTAGTTCCCCGAGTAGGTCACGATCTCGCCGCCGTCGATCTCGATGATCTTCGACACGATCCGGTTCATGAAGTCGCGGTCGTGCGAGGTCATGAAGAGCGTCGAGCTGACCGACTTGAGAAAGCTCTCGAGCCAGAGGATCGATTCGATGTCGAGGTGGTTCGTGGGCTCGTCGAGCAGCAGCACGTCGAACTTCCCGAGGAGGACCTTCGCCATCGAGACGCGCATCTTCCAGCCGCCGGAGAGGGCGCCGACGTCCCCCTCGATCTGGTCGTCGTCGAAGCCAAGCCCGTGAAGGCACTCGCGCGCTCGCGACTCGAGCTCGTATCCGCCCAGGTGCTGGTACTCCTCCTGGACGTGACCGAAACGCTCGAGGATCGCGTCCATCTCGTCCATGCGGTCGGGGTCCGACATCGCGTGCTCGAGCTCGACGAGCTCGTGGTGGAGGTCGCCGAGCCGTCCGGAGCCGGCGATCGCCTCGTCGAGCACCGAGCGGCCCTGCATCTCGTCGACTTCCTGACGGAAGTAGCCGACCGACAGTTTCTTCGAGATTGCGACGTCGCCGTCGTCGGGCGCTTCTTCACCGACGATCATGCGGAACAGCGTCGACTTGCCGGCGCCGTTGGGGCCGACGAGGCCGACTCGCTCGCCAGGGTTGAGCTGGAACGAGGCGTCGATGAAGAGAATCTGCCTGCCATGCTGCTTCGAGACGTCTGAAAACGAGATCATTGGCCCTTCGTGTGCGGTCGATTCGCCGCACCCTGCGGCACCCGGGTAACGCGGAGTGGGGTCTTTCTGTTTCCGGAAGGGTAAGCCTCGGACAGAACCCCGAAGTGAGAAGTGAAAACGCTGAAGGTTGAACCCAGAAAGGACGCGTTTCTGGATTCAGCGTTCTCACTTCTCACTTCGGGGTTCTGTCGGGAAACGGTCTCCTGTGCAATCACCGGCCCCGCGGCATGACGGCGCGCGTCGAATACGATCCGCGCGGACGCGCCGGCGGAGCAGGTCGCGCGGCACGATCCCGGCGCGGAATCTCGCGCGTTGCGGGGATGTCCCACAGGCGGCCGGAGCCGTAGTTGTCACAGTAGCCGCCTCCCCAGGAGGCGCCGCCCCAGTAGCCCCCCCAATTGCCGGCCCACTCGTCGTAGACGAGCGGGCCGCGATCCGGCGAGACCCGCAGCGGCATCTCGACGCTCCGAAGCACGAGCAGATTCGGCGCGGACGACGACTCGCGATCGTGCCGTCGAGCCATCGCCGCGATCATCGGGTCGGTGCGAAGCGACCCGCCGCGAAGGCGAAGGCGCGGCGAAGGGGCCTCCACGACGAGCTCCGAAATGCCGTCATCTCCAACCTCGAGTCGCGCGGGAGTGCGGGCCGGATCGGCGAACGTGATCGTCACGCGCGATCCGGGCTGGGCGGCGTTCTCGAGCCGGATGCGCGCACCGCTGTCCGCGGAAGCAGGTATCGCGAGCACCACGATTAGCAGCGGCAGGGTCCACGGTCGGCTCATGGCTCACCTCTGTGGGGGCACAACACGGGTGACGTTTGACGAAATCCCCTACCTCGACCGCGAAAGGGGGACGAGGTCGACCTTCATCCCCGGTGACATCGAACGCGCTTTGCGGTATGTTCGAAAATCCAGTTCCCCGCGAACGCGGGCAGAGCTTTTTCCATGGCTCCCACATCCGACCAGGCGACACGCAAGATCAAGTTCGGCACCTCCGGGTGGCGCGGGATCATCGGCGAAGATTTCACATTCGCGAACGTCCGGATCGCCGTGCAGGGAATCGCCAATTACCTGCGCACCAATGGTCTCGACAAGACCGGCGTGCTCGTCGCCTACGACACGCGCTTCCTCTCCGAGAAGTTCGGCGCCGAGGCGGCGAAAGTGCTGTCGTACAACGGCATTCGAGCATTCCTGTGCAATCGCGACGTGCCGACGCCGTGCGCGGCGTTCGAGACGGCGCGGCGCCGGCTCGGCGGCACGATCAACTTCACGGCATCGCACAATCCGCCGGAGTGGAACGGGCTGAAGTTCTCGACCGCCACCGGTGCGCCGGCCCTTCCCCACGTGACGCACGCGATCGAGAAGGAGATCCACGCGGTTCACGCGGCGGCGGAGAATCTCGACGTCTACGCGAAGCCCGAGCTGATCGAGACGGTGGACCCGCGCGAGCGCTACCTCGCCGCGCTTCGGGACAAGATCGACCTCGAAGCGATTCGGAAGGCAGGGCTGCGGATCGCCATCGATTGCCTTTACGGAACCTCGCGCGAGTATCTCGACCTCTTCCTCCTGGACGCGGGCATACCGATCAAGAGCATCCACAACTACCGCGATCCCTACTTCGGCGGCTACTCACCGGAGTGCAACCAGAGGAACCTTCTGGAGCTGCGTAAGCTCGTCGCGGAGGAGAAGCTCGACATCGGCCTCGCGACCGACGGCGACGCCGATCGCTTCGGCATCATCGACGAGCGCGACCGCTTCGTCCCGGCGAACAACATCATCGCCCTACTCGCGCTCTACTTGAAGCGGAAGCGGAACATCCCGGGCGGGCTCGCGCGTTCGGTCGCCACCACGCACCTCATCGACGAGATCGCCCAGAAGCTCGACGTGCCGCTCTACGAGACTCCGGTCGGCTTCAAGTACATCGCCGAGCTCATTCTCGAGAACAAGATCGCCCTCGGCGGCGAGGAGAGCGCGGGGCTCTCGATCTACAAGCATCTTCCCGAGAAGGACGGCATCCTCGCCTGCCTGCTCGTCACCGAGATGGTCGCAACCTCGGGGAAGCGCATCAGCGAGCTCACCGCGGAGCTCTTCGAGGAGTTTGGCCCGCGCTACTCGACCCGCCTCGACGTGAAGATGAACCCGCTGCTCGACGAGCGGCTCGCGGAGAAACTCAAACACCCGCCGCGCGAGCTCGAGGGGCTGAAGGTCCAGAAGATCCTGAGAACCGACGGCGTGAAGCTGATCTTCGAGGGAAACCGCTGGCTCATGTTCCGCTCCTCCGGCACCGAGCCGGTCGCGCGCATGTACGTCGAGGCGTGCAGCCCGAAGGAGCTCAAGAACCTCGTGAGCGTCGGGCGCAAGCTCGTCTTCTCCTGAGCCGCCGTCCTCCCGGAAGCGAGCGCCCGAACGCGGAGAAACGAGACCGATGAAATACCTGTTCGAACACCATTTCCTCGTCTGCAACGGGGCGCGCTGCAACCGCGAGGATCGAGACGACGAGCGCGGAGAGCGGATCCAGGAATCGCTCAAGAACCTCAACCGCGAGCTTGGACGGAAGTCGACCGTACGCGTCTGCAAGGTCTCGTGCCTCGACCTCTGCGACCACGGACCGAACATGATCCACTACCCCACCGGAGAGGTTTACTCGCACCTCGATCGCGATTCCGCCCGGCGCGCCTACGAAGGCGAGATGGGCGACGGTCCGGTGGCGGAGGACAAGAAGCTCGACAAGCAGGCCATAGGCCAAAGGCCATAGGTCAACGCAGGCGAAGGGCGAGAGGCGAAAGGCGATGAGCAGGCTTGCACGGGCCGCGCCTGTGTGGCGCAGACACTCCTGTCTGCGCGCGGCGCGAAGCGCCGAATCGGCGGGCCTGAGACGAAGAATGACGTGTTCCGACCGAACCGCGTGACGTCACTGGACGTTTCTCATTCCGCATTCCGCAATCCGCAATCCGCATTTCCGGATGTCGCCTTCGGCGACGCGCAGGCAGGAGTGCCTGCGCCACATAAGCTCTCCGCCAGCTCTCAATTCGTCGCAGGCGCCCGGCGTCCGCCCATCACTTCCACCACGACGGCGGCGATGATCAGGAGGGCGCCTAACACGACGTTTCCCGTCGGGACTTCGGCGAACACGAAGAAGGCCAGGACGCTGGTCAGGAGCGGCTCGACGAGAATCGAGAGGTTCACCGCGTACGACGGAAAATGCTGCATCGCGCGGTTCAGCAGCGTGTGCCCGAGGAGCGTCGGCACCGCGGCGAGCAGCGCGAGCCAGAGCCAGTCGATCGGCCGCGCGGCGACGAGGGTGTCGCCACTCACGAGCGCGACCAGCGCGAGCATCAGCCCCGACATCGTGTAGACCGCGCCCAGATACGGCACCAGCGGGCCACGGCGGCGCGTGCCGAGGAGGAGATAGACCGCGACCATCGCCGTCCCGGCGATCGAGTAGAGATCTCCCTTCCCGGCCAGCCCCCCTTTCAGGAAGTCCCCGTGCGCGAGGATGGCCGCGCCGGCGAGGCCGCCGACCAGCGAGAGGATGTTCCGTCGCGTCGCCGGCACCTTTTCGAAGATCACCTGCAACACGAGCGCGAAGAGGGGCTGCGTCGCGAGCAGGACGACCGACGAGTTGATCGACGTCATGAAGAGCGACGCGATCCAGAGGTAGAAGTGCGCCGCGAGAAAGAGCGCCGCGACGAACGCGATCCCGAAATCGTGCCGCGAAAGCCGCGGGGCGCCCGAGAACGCCGACCAGGCGACGAAAACCAGCCCCGCCATCAGCAGACGCCAGAACGCGATCGTGGTCGGCGGCGTCACGCAGAGCTTGATCAGGATCGCGCTCACCGAGACCGCGACGAGCGCGACCGTGAGCGAGACGATGTGGGAGGGGCGGGCCATTTCTCTAGTCCTGAGTCCTGAGTCCAGAGTCCAGAGTCCGGAGTGCTGAGTGCTGAGTGCTGAGTGCTGAGTGCTGAGTGCTGAGTGCTGAGTGCTGAGAAGGGTCCTTCCGTCCTTAACCCCTGTCAAGCACGAACCCTCGTTGCGAGCACAGGTCGCGCGATTGTCGTTCTGAGGAGCTTGCGACGAAGAACCTCTCAGGCTTGTACCAGCGCACCACGAGACGCGAGCCGACATGAGGCGGACGACCTCATGTGTAGAATCCTGAGAGGTCCTTCGCTGCGCTCAGGACGACAAATCGAACGCTGTGCGTTCGTCGGCGCGAGCTCGCTGAATCCTTCACTCAGGACTCAGCACTCAGCACTTGCTTCATTCCGCGTCGAACAGCCCCTCTACGAAGTCGTTCGGGTCGAAGGGAATCAGGTCGTCGGCTGCTTCGCCGACGCCGACGAACTTCACGGGGATCTGGAACTGGCGCATGATCGAGAGGATCACGCCCCCTTTCGCCGTGCCGTCGAGTTTCGTGACGACGATGCCCGTGACGTTCGACGACTTGAGGAACGCCTCCGCCTGGCTCACGCCGTTCTGCCCGGTCGTGCCGTCGATCACCAGGATCGTCTCGTGCGGCGCGCCCGGCAGCTCCTTGTCGATGACGCGCTGGACCTTCGCGAGCTCCTGCATGAGATGCGCCTTGTTGTGAAGGCGTCCCGCCGTGTCGATGATGGCGACGTCGACGCCGCGCGACTTCGCCGCGGAAACCGTGTCGTGCGCGACGGCCGCGGGATCGGATCCCGCCTTGTGCTTCACGAGCGGAACGCCAACGCGGTCGGCCCACATCTGCAGCTGCTCGATCGCCGCGGCGCGAAAGGTGTCGGCAGCGCCGAGAAGCACGCTCTTCCCTTCGTTTTTCCAGCGCATCGCCAGCTTCGCGATGGTGGTGGTCTTGCCGGTGCCGTTCACGCCGACGACGAGGATCACGAACGGCGTCGCGCGCGTCGTGTCGATCGTCTGCGTCACCTGCTGCGGGATCAGCGCGCGCGTCTCTTCCTTCACGGCGCGAGACAACTCGTCCATATTGCGGATGCCGCTCTGCCGGATCCGCGTTTCGAGCTTCTCGATGATCGCGCCCGTCAGCTCCGCGCCGACATCGGCGCCCAGCAGCCCTTCCTCGAGCGCGTCGAGGACCCCCTGGTCGACGCCGAGCTCCGGCGTGAACGCCTCCTTCACCTTGTCGATGACCTCGGTGTGGGTCATGAAAAGGCCGCGCTTCAGCTTCTGGAAAAACGATTTCTCGGACATCAGGCTCTCCGGGGCGGGTTGTAGTCGATCAGGCGCTTGAGGGTCAAGCACGCGGACGAGTGGAAATGTGCGCACGGTCAGTGCGGGCCGGACCAAAACCGAAATGTCGAATGAAGAATGAGGAATGAGGAATGAAGAAGGGGGCGCCGTGGAGCCGTGCTTTCTTCATCCTCCATTCCTCATTCTTCATTCGACATTTCGGTTCTTGAACACTTTCACAAACTTGCCCTCTCAACAGGCGTCCTCCTGAAGCCTCCGAAGTGCAGGGCTCAGTGCCCCAGCCCCCGTTTCACCATCCCCTCGTCGACCGTCAGGATGCCGCGCCCGTCGGGGCCTTTCGCCGGCTTCGCGCTCGCGGGATCGAACTCCGCGTCGCGGATGACGCGGCGCCAGACTTCCTTGAGGGCGCGCGCCCCGAGGCGCTTCTGGCGGGCCGCCTCCCACGCGATCATCTTCATCGCGCCGCGTGTGATCTGCAGGTCGAGCCCGAACTGCGCGAACCATGCGCGCGAGCGGCGGAACACCGAGCCCTCGGGCTCGACGAAGATCCGCGCCAGATCCTCCTCCTTGAGGTCGCGCAGCACCACGATCGACTCGAACCGCGAGACGAACTGCGGCGTCATGCCATAGCGAAAGAGATCCTCGTACTTCATGTAGTCGCGCAGGTGAAAGGGCATCTCCTCGCGTATCACGCCCGACTCGGAGACCACGCTGATCGGCCGAAGCGGCGCTCCGTCGGTGCCCAGCACCGCGCGGCGGTAGACCGCGTCGTACATCTCCTCGAACGCGCCGCCCGCGACGAAGAGAATCGACGAGGAGTTGATTGCGACCATTCTCCTGACCGGCGTTTCGATCTCGAACTCGACGTTCTCGTTCTCCATCAGCGTAAGGAGCGCTTCCTGCGCGACGATCCCCTTCACGTTCGGGTTGTCACCGACGCTCGCGCGAATCTTGTCGACCTCGTCGATGAAGACGATGCCGCGCTCGACCCAGCGGAGCAACTCCTCGACCGGAGCCTGCGGCCCGAGCGTCTTCTCCGCGTTGGCGTACAACCGGTTGAGCACCGCGCGCCCGTACCCTTCGTGCGCCTCGGCGAGAACGTTCGCGTTGATCCGGATCACGTTCGAGAAGCGCACCAGATCGGGACGGCTCCGGAGCGTCTGCTCGACCGCGCGCATCAGCGTCGTCTTTCCCGACCCCGAGTTGCCGACGAGCAGGATGTTGTCGCCCCCCTGCCCCGCGATGTGCTTCACGATCGCGACCGCAATCTCCCGCGTCGCCTCGTCCTGCCCGAGCACCGTCTTGCGAAGCTCGTCACACATCTCGGCCGGGCGCATCGGCAGCGTCATCGTTCCCTCATTCGAACGCGACCCGCACCCGCTTGCGCAGATGTCCGAAAACGGCGCCGACGAGCGCCCCGGTCGAGTTCCAGATCACGTCATTGATGTCGGTGACGCGATTCGGCAGGAAGTACTGCGTCGCCTCCACCGAAAGGCTCAGGCCGATCGCGAGCAGGACCGTCAGGAGGTAACTCTGCGAAGTGGGGCGCGACGGCGTGTCAAGCACGAGAAACGCAAAGAAACCCCAGGGGAGAAAGAGCAGCACGTTGAGGATGATCGGAGAGATGAGCGCCACGACCGTGGGAAACGAGACCGGACCCTGTGAGAGCTTCTGCTGGAGGACGCGGAACTCGTGGAACGGAACCGAGTCGACCTTCGCGTAGGCCTTGCCCGATGCCCACAGCGTGACGAGCGCGATCATCACCGTCACGAAGACGAGCAGCGCGATCGTCGTCGAGCGTCCGATCGTGATCGTTCGAACAGGGCGGGCCATCAATGGCGATTGTACTTGAGCGGGCCATGTGGAGTGCGAAAGCA
>JBPPMG010000339.1:0-17277 GCA_051305935.1 Thermoanaerobaculia bacterium | reverse complement strand
GGAGCCGGTGGTCCCGCAGACGCCGCGCGAGCAGTTCGTCGCGCCGACCGACACGGCGCAGCCTCTCCCCGAGGTCGAGATCGACGAGGAGACAGGCGACACGGAAGCCGACGGAGGTGTCGTGGGGGGCGTGGAGGGAGGAGTGGAAGGTGGCGTCGTCGGCGGTGTCGTCGGCGGGGTGATCGGTGGCGTGGTGGGCGGGGTGCTCGGTGGAACGCTCGGCGGCGTGGGCGACCAGCCGCTGCGAGTCGGCGGCAACGTGAAGCCCCCCGAGGTGGTTTTCCGCGTGGAGCCGAACTACACGGAGGGCGCGCGGCGGGCGCGGGTGCAGGGTGTCGTGATCCTCGAAGCGATCATCGACGCGAACGGCAACGTCAGCGAAGTGCGAGTCCTCAAGCCGCTTGCGGAAGGGCTCGGTGACGAGGCCGTGAAGGCGGTCCGCCAGTGGAAGTTCCGGCCCGGAACGCAGAATGGCAGGCCGGTACCGGTCATCTTTTCGCTGACGGTGAATTTCAGACTACAGTAGCGCGGCGGGAAACGCCGCCGAACGGGAGACGCAGATGGAAGGGATGGACGCCAGTCATTTCACACTCGCAGGGATGTGGGTCCAGATGGGCTGGATCGCGAAGGCGGTGGTTCTCATCCTGCTGCTCATGTCGATCTGGACGGTCGGCTTCGCCATCGAGCGCTTCATGCGATTCATGCGGGCGAAGCGGGAGTCTGTGCAGGTCGCGATGGGGATCACTCCCCTGCTCAAGGCGCACAAACTCGACGAGGCGATCAGCCTCGCGAAGCGGAAGGAGTACCGCAACAGTCACCTGGCAAAAGTCCTCGCCGCGGGGCTGATGGAGTTCCAGTACGAGCAATCGCTCGGCGACCTGCCGCCCGACTTCGACATCGTCGACTCCGGCAAGCGGGCGATCGCCCGAGAGACGCTGCGGACGACCGCGGAGATGCGAAAAGGGCTCGGCAACCTCGCGACGATCTCGGCGACCTCGCCGTTCGTCGGCCTCTTCGGAACGGTCTTCGGAATCATCAATGCGTTTCAGGGGATGGCGCTGTCGGGCTCGGGCGGCATCGGAGCTGTCTCGGGCGGTATCGCCGAGGCTCTCGTGACGACGGCATTCGGCCTCGGCGTCGCGATTCTCTCGGTCTGGCTCTACAACTACTTCAACGACAAGGTCGAACGCTTCCAGGTGGAGATGTCGAATGCGTCGTCGGAGCTCGTCGACTACTTCCTGAAGAATCGGAAGTCCTGAGCCGGGAGCGAGAGACGCGATGGAATTCCAACCAGACTTCGACTCGGGCGGGGCGCGGGGTGACATCAACGTCACGCCGCTCGTCGACGTCTGCCTCGTGCTGCTGATCATCTTCATGGTGGTGACGCCGTTGCTTCAGGAAGGCGTCGACGTGGCGCTTCCCCAGGGGCCCCACTCGGAGCAGAAGCCCGGGAGCGAGGGAGACCTGACGATCGCGGTGAAGGCGGACGGCACGGTGTTCGTTCACGACGTCTGGGTGCCCGAGCGCGACCTCGCGGCCTATCTGACGGCCGAGCACGAGAAGAATCCGAGCCGGATGGTCATGCTCAAGGCCGACAAGCGGCTCGAGTACGGAAAGGTGAGAGCGGTGATGAAGGCGGCGAACGAGGCGAAGTTCACCTCGGTGGCGATCATCACGGAGCGCGACTCGGCGGGCGCGAGGATCGCGCGCACGGCCGTGCAGCAGCAGAAGTAGGAGACGGCGATGGGCGCGAGCGTTACGAGCGGAGGGGCCGGCGGGGCCCGAGGAGACATCAACATCACGCCGCTGGTCGACGTGGTGCTGGTGCTGCTGATCATCTTCATGGTCGCGCAGCCGATCCTCCAGATGGGGCTCGACGTCGAAGTTCCGCCGAAGGTCGAGGTGCTCGAGCCGCCGCCGCCGAACTCGATGCCGCAACTGGTCGTCAACGTCCGGACGACCGGTTACTTCCTCAACGCCGACAAACTCGCCGAGTACGGGGCCGCGGATCTCGGGAAGCTGCGCGAGGAGATCGCGAAGCAGTGCCACCCGTCGGTGCGCCCGAACCCGAACGACCGCGTCGTCTTCATCAACGCCGACGACACCGTCCCATTCGACTACGCCGTGCGCGCGATGGACATCGCGCACGCCGCGGGAGCGACGAAGATCGGGTTTTTGACGGAAGGAAAGTAGTGAATGCGGATTGCGGAATGCGGAACGCGGAATGCGGAATGAGAAGCGAGAGGCCGGGTTCGGGCTCGGGAGCGAGAGCGGAAGCGGGAGCGGCATCGGGCTTTGCACTACGGGGATGACAAAGGATGGGAATGTCGTCCTGAACGGAGCGAAGCGGAGTGAAGGACCTCTCAGGTTTCTACCAGCGCGCAACAGGTAGAGATGCCGCGTGCGTCACCGGAAGCTCGGCAGCGAAACCTGAGCAAACCCTTCACTCAGTTCTGGGCGACATTGCCACTGAGTTCCGCAGGCCCTGCAGGTTCGCTTCTCCGTTCTTCATTCCTCATTCGACATTTCGGTTCCGCGTTCCGCATTCCGCGTTCTCCATTCCGCATTCCGCATTCCGCAATCCGCATTTCTTCGATTCCGCCTTATCATGCCCCCGGCACGGAGGCGCATGGGGTCTGGTGGCTCCCGCGGTCTTCAAAACCGTTGTTTCGGCGCGGAAGCGTCGAAGGGTCGGTTCGATTCCGACACGCCTCCGCCAGTTCACTGCGCCGATCTCGTTGTTTGGTCAGAGTCTCGTTGCCGGCGTGGACGCCAGAAACCGAAATGAAGAATGTCGAATGAAGAATGGAGAATGAAGAAGGAAGGACGAGCTCGGCGATGTTCTTTCTCAAGTCTTCATTCATCATTCGCCATTCTTCATTTCGGTTTCCCAACGAGGTTCGAGATGCAGCGAAGGGATCGAGGTCGTCCGCCATACCAGTCGAGAACTGAGGGGTGGATTCGTACATGAACTCGATCGGTGATCTCGCCTCCGCAATCGCTGCTCTTCCCGGGCGTGACGCGAGCCTGGCGCTGGCGCAATTCTCGATTCTCAATTCTCAATTCACGGACCTCCCCTACCCCTTCCTCGCCGCGGCCGCCTTCGTGTTAGGCGCGCTCGTCGGGAGCTTTCTCAACGTCGTGATCCACCGCTTTCCGCTCGGGGAGTCGATCGTCTTTCCGGCGAGCCGCTGTGGATCGTGCCGAGCGAAGATCAAGCCGTGGGACAACCTCCCGATCGTGAGCTGGCTGCTGCTGCGGGGGCGGTGCCGCGCGTGCGGGGCCGGCTTCTCGAGTCGTTACATGCTCGTCGAGCTCGCGAACGCGCTCTTCTACCTCGCGCTCTTCGTGCGGATGGGCGTCTCGCCCGGCTTCCTGCTCGTCGCGGCGATCGTGTCGATGACGATCGTGCTGATCTTCATCGACCTCGACATCCAGATTCTCCCCGACGTGGTCGACCTCCCGGGGATCGCGATCGGAATCGCGATCGGCGCGCTGCACCTGGGGCAGCTCTATCCAGCGATGTTTCTGTCGAGCGGCTGGCTGGAGTCTCTGATCGGAGCGTTCGTCGGCGGGTCGCTCATCTTCAGCGTCAACCTCCTCTACAAAGCGTGGCGCGGCATCGACGGCATGGGGATGGGCGACGCGAAGATGCTCGCGATGATCGGCGCCGTGATGGGATGGAAGGCAGTGCTTCCGGTGCTGTTCCTCGCCTCGATGGTCGGCGCGGTGTTCGGGATCGCATTCGCGATGCGAAGCCCCGCGGGGATGCAGACAGCGCTTCCGTTCGGCGTGTTCCTCGGGCTCGCCTCGATCCTGCTGCTTTTTTTCGGCTATCCCGCGGCGGCGCTGTACTGGTCCGCGGGCCCGGGCTGACCGATGGAGGAAGCGGCCGACGGTTGAAGGCGGCCGGGCGGGCAGGAACGACGTGACGCGAACGCAACGCGCTACACTCTAGGGATGCCTTCGGTTTCTCCGGCAGGACTCACCCGGCTCGGCTTCCGGCGTGACATCAAGCTCTTTCTTGCCGTCCTCATCGGTTACTTCATCGTCGTCATCCTCCTGCTGCTTCTGAGTGTTCAAAGCGCGCTGCTCGACGTCCAACGCGCGGCGGTCGCGCGGCGGGAGGCTGTCGCCGATCTCGCGGCGGCGACGGCTGCAGTCGAAAGCACTCCCGAGCTGCTTCTGGTAGCGCTCCGCACGCATGCGGACGTGATCGGCGTCTCGCTGGAGAGGCAGGGACGGACGCTCGAGGCCGGAACGACGACCGCGAAAAGCGCCACCGCGGTCCGTCGCCTCTCGCCCGACGGTCCGATTACGATCCACTTCGACGACAGCGCGATGGCACGTCAGCGGAGGAACTTCGCCGCGCTTGCCGCAATCTGTCTCGGAGGGAGCCTGGTCGGCACGCTGCTCCTGCTGCTTTACCTGAAGAGGGTCCTGCACCCGATCGAGACGATGCTCCGGCACGCTGAAGAGATCGAAGAGCGCTCGGGCGAAGTCGACGAGGCACAGTACCTGGTCGACACGTTCCGTAAGTCGGTCGAGATCCTCAGGACGCAGAAACTGGAGCTCGAGCAGCTCCATCTTCTCGAGAAGACGCGCGCGGACGACCTCGAGCGCGTGACCGCGACGCTCACGCGAAGCCTGACCACCGGATTCATTGCGACCGATCGCGACGGCCGGATCGTCCGTCTGAATCGCGCGGCCCGCGAGATCCTGGGGCTCGAGGACGGAATCGACTTCGAGGGGCGCGGCGTCATCGACGTCTTCGGCGAGAACGAGCTGTCATCGACGCTGCGGGCAGCGCTCGATCACCGCGAGACGCTCGTGCGCCACGAGACGGGCGTTCGTCGCGGCACGTCGAGCGTCACGGTCGGGCTCACCACGGTCCCGCTGCTCGACGACGCGCACGACTACCTCGGCACCATCATCATCATCGCCGACCTCACGGAGGTGCGCTCGCTCGAGACGCGCGTGCGCGAGATGCAGACGCTCGCCGACCTTGGAGAGATGTCGGCGGGGATCGCGCACGAGTTCCGCAACTCGCTCGCGACGATTCTCGGCTACCTGCGCCTGCTGCGAAAAGGAGAGTTGACCACGGAGGCGGCGACGCGGCTGCAGAGCGCGGAGGACGAGGCCGATCAGCTGCGAAGCGCGGTCGAGGCGCTGCTCCGGTTCGCGGGGCCGATCGAGCCGCGCGTCGCCGAAGTCGATGTCCGAGGGGTCGTCGCGCCGATCGTGGCGCGGCTCGAAGAGGAGAACCCTGAGATCGCCTTCGAGCTCACGGGGGACTGGTTCGCCGTGAACGGCGATTCCGCGCTCCTGAGCAGGATGTTCGAGAACCTGCTGCTGAATGCGGTCGACGCGGTCGCGGAGAAAGAGGCGCCAGGCGGCCGCGTCTCGGTGCACGCCTCAGCCGGAGAGCAGCGTCGCGTCGAGGTCTCCGACAACGGCATCGGGCTCGACCCCAACGACGCGAACCGGCTCTTCCTGCCGTTTCAGTCGGGAAAAGCCAGGGGATTCGGTCTGGGACTCTCGCTTGCGCGCAAGATCGCGCTGATTCACGGAGGGCGGATCGAGCTGGCCGGCACGCCGGGCGAAGGCGCGAAGGTGACCGTGCTGCTGCCGGACGACGTGTAGCGGTCCGTCAAATGCGTTACCTTTCTTCACAGTCTCGGCGAAGCTCACTTTCTGAGATTCTGAGATGCTTCATGCTAAACTGCTTCCCGTCAATGGATTAACAGAAGCGCACGAAGGTGGCACTCACCATGCAACCGGAGATGAAGTCATGAGAGTCTTGCAGGCATTCTCTCGCCGCGGCCAGCGGGGCTATTCGCTGATTGAAGCCCTGGTCGTCGTCGCGCTCGTCGGGGTCTTTTCCGTGATTGCGGTCCCGAACTTCATGCAGATGTACCGCTCGAGCAGGTTGAAGACCTCCTTGCGCAACTTCACGACGGACGTTCGGTGGGCTCGTCAGAAGGCGGTTTCGGAAGCGACGATCATTATCGTCAGCTTTCCGCCGGTGGGCGCAACGTCGGACAACTACCGCTTCTACCGTGGCCAGCGGCAGCCCGACAATTCGATCACGGCGACCGACTTCTTCCGCGACGGGGCCGGAAACCCGGTCGCGCGAACCCTGGAAGAGCGAGTCTTCTTTTCCTCGACGAACTACACCGACGATGTCGACACGACTGCGCTGCGGAGCACGGACGAAGACTACCTCGACATCATTTTCCTGTCGAACGGCACGCTACTGACGGCGGCCGGTACGCCTCAGGTTCAGATCACCACCGACATGCCCATTCCGATTCCGACGTTCAACGTGAACTTCTCTGTGGCGGGCGGAGTGAAGGCGGAAAGACCATGACGAGGATCGCCATGAAGAACACAAGCCTCCAGCGCGGATACAACCTCGTCGAAGTGATGATCGCGATGGGTCTGCTCTCCGTGGTGATGCTGTCGGTGCTGACCCTCTTCTTTTTCGGACGGCAGAACGTCTACAGCGGAAAGCAGATGACCCGCGCCGTGGCGGTCGGTACCCGGGTCATGGAAGATCTCTCGAGCATCAACAAGCGTTCGATCTACCTCGGCGCGTTCAATATCGCCGACAACGCGGTCGGAGCAAACGTCACGATCGCGGGACGTACCTACGCGAACAGCCGGCTCCGGTCGACGGACGCCACGGTCATCCCATCACCGCCGGCCGACATCGCGACTCAGACGGCGGGCGGGCCGATGTTTCTCACAGACTGGACCGCGCAGATGGGCACGGATCTCCGCGACGGATCGGTGAGCGTCGTCCTGACGCCGCTCGAAGATCCGACGAACAGCCCGGCCCAGTTCCGAACCGCGACGCTGCTGAAGATCCGAGTCATCGTCCAGTGGGACGAGGGTCTTCGCCGCCGGAACATCGTCCTCGATACGGTCAAACCCTTCTAGCCAGCGGAGCGTCACAGATGACGAATAGAACGAAGATTGCCAGCGAGCGCCAGCGCGGGTTCACCCTGACCGAGGTGCTGGTCGCATCGGCCATTTTCACGATCATCATGATCGGCGCGCTGCTGATGTACGACCGCAGCAACAAGGTATTCAAGTCAGGCACCGAGAACGCGGACCTGCAACAGAACACGCGCGTGGCCTACGACAAGCTGGTCGCCGACGTCCGCATGACCGGCTTCGACTACAAGCGTGCCGGCAAAGTCAGCTCGTTCGGGCCTCCTCCGTGGGTAGCCTCCACCAACTACAGCTTCGGCATGCTCGTGCGGCCGATCACCTCGAACGGCTTCTTCTACCGCTGTATCAGCGGCGGCCAGAGCCGCCCGTCGGAACCGGCGTGGGACCCTGCGCCAGGCGCGACCGTCGTCGAAGGCGGCGCATCGACAGTGCAGTGGGTTCAGGCTGGCGGCATCGAGTACGAACAGCCGGACGAGCAGGTCGAGTACGCGGGCGCGACGGCGATCGTCGTCCGCGGAAACTACGACTACGAGACTGATCCCGCGCGTGAGAACGGTCGCGAGTACATCGCCGCCAAGGGAAGCTCCGGGCTCGAGCGCCCGCAGTTTCCCGTCGTTACCACCGGTAACGACGAGATCGTCGGTTACGCGCTCCGCTCAACCGTCGCCGCCGACAATGTCGACTCGATCACCTTCTTCGCCGACATCAACGACGGTGGCGCTGCGAGGCGCGTTTCCTTCCCCGGCGGTTCGTCCGAACGGCTGGTGACGATTCCAAACGTCGATCTGTCGAACGCGAACCCCCCGTACAACCTCGTTCGCTTCTCCTTCGCCGCGGACGGGTCCGTCGTCGCGACTCCGATCGCCGAGAACATCCGAAGCCTCGAGTTCACCTACTTCGAAGACACGGCCGGGCTCCAGGCGCTGCGGGACAATCAGGTGCCGCCAGCACTCGCGCCGAACATCGGGGGCGTCGGACAGTACAACCCGGCAGCGCCAACGGCCCAGATTGACGGCCGGCTCATCCGAGGCAAGATCCGCTCGATCGGACTCGGCCTCGTCGGCATGAACTCCACCCCCGATCCGAACTTCACCGACGTCGCGGATGCCGTGGCTCCGAACTTCCGAAAGTACGAGCTCAGCAGCGTCGTTGTTCCGCGAAACATGGGGATGTTCGGCGTCCGCGAGACCGATGCGCGGCCGCCTGATCCTCCGATCATCGACTCCGTCTGCTACGGCTACTGCGGCATCGCCGTGGTCTCCTGGTCCCCAGCGCCCACCTCGTCCACGGAAACGTACACTGTGGAGTACGAGAGCGATCCGGCGGGCTCGAAGGGAACGTTCACCGCGGGCGTGCTCACTCAGTACTCCGCCGACCTGACGCAGGAGCCGAAGGACCGCGAGTACATCTTCCGCGTATACGCCCACAACGGCGCGGGAGCGAGCACTCCGTCGAACGAGGTCAGGGCGTACGTCAGAAACACGACGACGCCGAATGCGCCCTCCGTACTCGTGGCATCGGGTGGACCGCTCCCCGCTCCGCCGGCTGTCTCGGGCGCGATCGACCTGACCTGGCAGGGACCTACCGGCAACGGGGCCGGGTCCCCTGCGTGTACGGCGGGATCCCCCGTCTTCACGTACTTCCCCCGCGAAATCGGCGGCTGGCGGATCTACCGCGACATCGACCCCAACTTCACTCCCGATGGCACGAACATGGTGTTCGACGAGACGAGCGGAACCGCGCCGCTTCCCGACGGCATCGGCGGGTGGTCGTTCTCGGACACGACCGGCGGCACGTGCGTCGACTACTACTACCGGGTCCAGGCGGTCGAGTACTGCGCCGCGAATGCAGATTTCAACGACCCGGCGGACATCAACCTGTCGCTCAGCCCGATCTTCCCGCCTAACGGCACCGCCGCGATTCAGGGGCAGGCATCCGCGGGCCCCAAGCCGAGCCCGCCGACAGGGCTTGTGATCGACATCGAAGCTATCGTCGACCCCGAGATCACCACCTGCACGAACACACCCGCCGCTCTCGGCGACTCGTGTGACGTGGTGCTCGACTGGAACACCGTCAATACGGACATCAACGGTGACCCGAAGGTCATCACCACCTACAAGATCGTCCGCCAGCAGCGGCAGTTCGGCCTGGCGATCGGCGCGCCGGTCGTCATCACTGCCAGCGGGTACACGGGCGCAGGGGCCACCGAAACCTATACCGACGTGGGGATGCCCTGGGGCGACGCGCTCGGTCCGTACTCGTTCGACTACTACGTGATGGCCTACGACTGCCAGAACAGCGATCCGTCGAACCAGGTGACCTATCCGATTCCGTGCCTCAACGGCACCGAGGTCGTGGCCACCGCATCCTCGGGAGACGGATTGACCTTCGCGAGCGCCTGGATCGTCACCGACGCGGACACCTTTACGCTCTCCCACCCGACCGTGACACTGACGTCGGCTTCGATCGACATCTACGACTCGGGCAACAACCTCGTGGGAACGCTGGGACCGGTGACCGGCCCGTTCGATCTCGCATGGCCGTCGGGGATGACCGAGGGCGAAACGTACCGTCTGCTGATCACGGCGATCGACAACTCCGTGCCGACTCCGTGCACCGAGACGTTCACCCGCTACGCGCAGGAGGAAACGCCGATTCCGACCTGCACGCTGCAGACCGACGACCCGAACGGCACGATTCTGACGTTCGTGGACAGCCTCAATCTGCGGCTCCAACTGCAGAACACCGATACCGAGAACCTGAACCTCGAGTCGATCGAGCTCAGCTACACCAACCCGGGCCGCGCACGAATGGACGGCCTGACGTTCCCCAGCGGGGGCAAGGTCGGTGTCACGACCGCTGTCAGCACGAGCGGAATTGCGATCATCGACATGAACCCGCTTCCGGGCACGCTGATCGCCGCCGACGCGATCGTTCCTCCGCTGAGCACGATCACGACGACGGTCAACTGGTTCAAGACGGCCAATGGAAGCGGCAGCTCGATCACGCTTTCGAACCTGACGAAGGTCTGTGTGAAGTACACGCGCTCGTCGACCGGCGCGCTCGTCTTCGCCTGCCGGGTCCACAACTCGATCGGCATCGACGCTGGCGCCGGCAACCCGACCACCTGCGACTGAGGAAGGAACATGGAGAAAGTAAAAACGATCTTCAGAACGGCGACTCGGAAGGCGACCGAGAAGGGCTCTGCGCTGCTCGTGTCGCTGATGGTCCTGGTCGGGCTCTCTCTGCTCGGCCTCGGCTTCGTCGCGTTGTCCGAGACCGAGTCCTCGATCTCCGTCAACCAGCGAAGCCACGCGCAAGCGGTAGCGTTCGCCGAGGCGGGTGCTCGAGTCGTGGTGCAGTGGTTCCAGGATCCGGTGCTGGCGCGTGCGCGCGGCGTAATGCCGGTGAACACCAACGCCATCAAGACCGAACGGGACGTCGACGGCTATGTGGGTTACTACAAGCCCGACGTGGCCACGCCCGAACTGCTTTGCGACACGCCTTACAAACCGCGCGAGCGCAACCGCTTCTACGGCACCGAAGACTGGGCCGACATCGTGATCACCGAGGCGACCGCGCAGACGTTCCTGAACACGTTCAACGAAAAGGTGTTTCCGCCGACGGCGTTGTTTGGCACCGATCTGCGCCGCCGCACTCAGGACAGCAATCTGAGGATCAGCGACATCCGGATCTATGCCCCGCCAATCGTCGGCGGCGACCCGACGGATGACGGCACGGGACGGTTCTTCTGGCGGGGTGGCACACGGTACGGCGTAGCGACGATTCGCGTCGTCGCGGAACAGCTGCACCCTGTGACGCACGCGGTGACGGCGCGCGCGATCGCGAAGATCGTCGTGGCGGAGTTCCCCGTCCCGCATCCCCTCGGGCCGCTGCAGTCGGCTTCGTCGCTGTCGACCAACGGTAACTTCCAGGTCGACTGGGGAATGATCACGGCGGACGGCGACCTCGGTCTGAAGAAGAACTACTCCGCGCTTCCCTGGTTCGACGCCTACGACATGGCGCACTTCGAGCGCGGCTACGACTCGTCGACGATCTGGGCGCCTGGCAAGGCGTACCCGCAGTGGACCGTCGTCCGTCCGACTGCGGCAAGCATCGCCGTGAAGCCGCAGCTCGCGACGGTCGAATTCGTCGCGACGACCGGCGGAACCAGCCTCGGTACCGAGCCGGCAACGAGCGGCGCTCCGGGAACCTACTGGTCGGCCACTGTTGGCGAGACGACCACGGACAACTCGGTCACCTGGACCAGTCGCCGTCCCACGGTCTGGCCCAACGACTCCTCGCCCTACTACAACAGCAAGAGCTGGTTTTACGAAATGGTGAACAGGACTGTGGAGGATCCGTGGTTCGAGGTCCGCACGCGACAGATCATCTCGAACATCAAGGGCGGAAGCGGCCTCCCCCAACCGTACAAGTACGATCAGGTGACCGACGACTTCTGGAGCAGTGGCGGCGTCTCATCTCACTGGTTCCAGTATCAGGATCGGAACGTCCGTCCCGAGTTCAAGGAAGTGAAGTTCCCGGCGATGGACTACGACTTCTGGAAGGCGGTTGCGATCTCGGCCAACGGCCAGGGGGGAGTGCGCTACCTGCAGTACATAGGCGGGAACTACAGCGACGGCACCGCGACGAAGTCCGCCGAGAGCTGGATGGAGAATGGCGGTCCCGGCTACTACTTCTTCGACACGACGAACGGGCTGAACCCGCAGAACGGCGGTGGCGGTACGCTCGGCCCATTGATCGCGATCAATGGCAACATCGCCGGGCCGATGCAGGGACTCTTCTATCTCAACAACGACTTCAAGACCACCGGCATCAGTCCACCCGACCTCTACTACAACCAGCCGGGTGAGCCGTACCGCGACATCGGCTATCGCAAGGTCGCGGAAGCCACAGGGGGCGGACAGACTCTCGGCCAGTGGTTCACCGACCCGGCCGGGAACTTCGTGCTCGAAGGAGCCTTCAACAACACTCATAACCACCAGGACCTTGCGTGGAGCAATGGAACCGGCACGAAGGACGGCATTTTCCAGGTCTACATGCGCCAGCGGTCCTTCTACAGGGAGAGCGCTCCGGGAACGCTCGTGACCGAGTGGTTGCCGGTGCCTTATTTCCCCGGTTGCACTCCCGGCACCAACGCGGTGCTCGGCAACATCCCCGAAGGGTGCTCCGAGCCCCACGAGCCCTACCTGAATATGCGCTACACCGGCGCCGCGCGAGGAATCACCGTCGGATGGGACAACCCGACCACGGTGGGCTATCCGAAGAAGAACGCGCGCGCCGCGACGCTGATCACCTGCACGACCACCTCAACCGTCGACGAGTGCACGTCCAACGCCTGGGACGAAACCGGGGGGCTCGTACTGCTGCCGGTCTCGCTCGACGGGGTCATGTACCTCGAAGGTGGCTTCTACTCGACCGGCAACGCCGACTACTACGGCTCGATCATGGCGAACATCGTCGACAACAAGGGAACGCCGAACATCTGGTTCGATCAGGAACTGCTTCGCAACTGGCCTCCGAAAGGGTTCAAGCTCCCTCGCGTGATGGTCACGACGGTCCAGACCGATCAATAGGATTCTGAAACGGGAAAGCCTGCGACGGGGCGGATTCGCATTGCGGATCCGCCCCGCGTTCTTCGGCAGGCCCACGAGCGATCACAAGCCGGTCCATACACCAGATGAATGCTCGCAAGAACATCGGCACGCTTCTCACGGCTGCGGCACTCGTCCTGACCGCGACGGGCTGCGCGCCGCGACCAGCCGACCTCGCGGAAGGCGAGATTGAGCGACTGCTGGGCGACGATGCGCGGACGGTCGCCGTCACGATCGACGGGACCGGTGCGACGCTCAGGGGCGCGGTGCGCGATCGTTCGACGAAGACGCTCTCCGCGGAGATCGTCCTCGCGCAGCCCGGGATCGAGTCGGTGGACAATCAGTTGACACTGCCCGAACGGCAGCCTCTCGAGCGGATGTACATGGAGTCGGTGGACGACGGGATGCTCTTCCGAGTCGATGCGCTGCTCCTGCGTAAGGTCGGTCCCGCCGCCGTGAAGGACCTCGCCATCTATGCCGTGGACGGAGTCGTTTCGCTTCGAGGACCCGTCCCGAGCGACGACGTTCGCCGTTCGATCGTCGAGACGGCGTCCGGCGTGGAAGACGTTCGAAAGGTGATCGATCTGATGCGTACCGTGGCAAGCGAAGGCAACAACCCTTCCGAGGCCCCGAGCACGCCTCCGGCGCCGGCGACAGCCGAGTGACGGCGCTGCCACGCGGGCGAATCGGGTGCGCCGCCCCTACCTCCGAACCAGCGGCTCGGACTCTGCCCGCTGATGTCGCAGAAGATCGGCCCTCGCCTGCGCTGCCCGCTTGTCGCCTACCTTCTCGTAGCAATCGACGCGACTCTTGAGAATTGCGGGCTGCCACGGGACGTCGGGCTCGAAACCGCGCAGGACCGCTACGTACTGCGCGCCGCATTGTCCCGGCGCGAACTGGTCCGCGATCGACAGACGCGCGAACTTTCGCCGGTCGTCCAGCAGCCTCAAGGCGAATGGCTGTTCGAGCGCTGCGAAAAGCCGCTGCTTCTCGGCGAGAGGAGCGCGCCTCGCGATTTCGACCGCGAGATCGATTCCTCTCTCCATGATGATCGGAAGCGGCCACGGATCGGTCCGATACGCCTCGAACGCGCCGACGAGACTCGACACCGCCGCGTCGACCTGCCCGCGCGCGATGAGCATCCTCGCTTCGATCACTTTTGCTTCGGTCGGCTGGCGCTCTCGGACCTTCTCGACGTACTCGCCGGCCTGCTCGTTCCCCGTCGCGGCAAGGGCTTCGGCAAAACTCAGGATCTCGAGCGGCGTACCCGGCTTGCGGCTCTGGCCGACCCATAGCTGAAAGACGTCGGCGTAGTTGCCCATCGCGAAGTGATACGCGGCGAGCCCGCGCATCTGGCGCTCGTCGTCGACGGAGGCCGGGGACATCGGCTGGGCCTTCTCCGCGACCGGCATGAAGAGCCGCTCGTCTTCGACGGCGCCGGCGTCGAAACCGCGAGCTGGCGGGCCGTACTCGCCCGCTTCCATGGCGACCGCGCGGATCGCATCGACGTCGATCCCTCCGCGTCCGAGCATCTTCGCGAAGGAGTACTCGATGATCGTCCGGTCGTCCGTGTTAGGCTGCGCCCCGCTCGCGAAGCTCTTCGACGTCTCGGCTCCCGCCACGTACCTGGCGAGAAACCCCTCGAGCGACGCGACGCGCCAGGCGTTCCAGAGAGCGGAGCGATACGGCTCCCGACCGACCTTCTCGCGCAGCGCGTCGCCATCCAGCTCGATCGGGGACATCGACGCGACGAGCAGCAGGTCCGATCGCTGAGTCTGCCAGGTCTGCACGTACGGGAACACCGCCGACAAGGACGCGTAGATCGACTTCAGCGTCTTTCCGTCGATCTCGTACGCCTGCAGGAACTGCATGAAGAGTCCCTTGTCCTCGAGCCGCCCCGCGGCCGCTGCGTAGAAATCGACCGTGAAAAGGCTCGCGACGCCCGCGCGGTACGGGTTCGACGGCTCGGACGAGATCAGGTCGAACTTCGCCTTCCGGTTCGTCAACAGAAACTCGCGACCGTCGCCGTAGTGGATGACGACCTTGGGATTCTCGAGCGCTCCGCGATTGACCGGCGCGCAGACCTCGGCGACGTGCCGGATCGCGCGCTCGATCTCGACGACGTCGACGCGCTCGACCGAAGGGACGTCCGCAACCCAACCCGCGGTGGTCCCGGTTCCGAGGCCGATCACAGCCACAGTCTTCGGATTCGGGTGGAGCATCGCCCCGAGGATTCCGCCCATGATCTGCGTGCCGGCGTCCTGTCGCGAATGCCCGTCGCTCTTCCCGCTCACGATGAAAGCGTACCCGTCGTCGGCCGCGAGGCCGACCGAGCTCTCGACGCCGTCGGCCTGCCATACGATCGAGCGCCGCCGCTCGTGCTGAAAGGCGCGGAGGCCGTTCTCGCTCGCGACGATGCTCTGCTGCACGCGTCCTGCGCCGATGGGGCTGTGGCGCCAGAACGCCGTCGGGCCGGCCGCAAAGAGCATCGGAACCGCGATCACCGCCGCGACCGCGGCAGGCGCGAGGGACAACACCGACCGTCGAGCGCCGAAGAACGCAGCGGCCGCGCCGGTGGCGACGAGCAGTGCCGCCGCGAGCCGCCAGCACCCGGTCGCGGTTAGGGCCGGGAGGAGGCCAAAGCCGCCGGCGATCGAACCGAGAATGGTTCCCACCGTGTTCGCGGCGTAGGTCTTCCCTACGTCGTGTCCGACGGCATCGCTGCCTTCCCCGAGGAGCGAGATCAACATCGGGAACTGGTAGCCGGCGACAGCGGCAGGGGCCAGCACGACGAGCGCGGTCACGAGAACCCAGGACGCGACGAAGCCTCCGAAGCCGAGCGAGCCCATCGGGCGGAGCATCAGCGCGACGCTCGCGATCGTGTCTCCCGCCGCAAAGGGTGCAATCAGAAGCAGCGCCTCGAGCGTGCAGGTGAGCGCGAGTCCCGCCCAGGTGGCCCGGCGGTTGCCCGAGACCGTGTAGATCGTGCTCCCGATCGCGACTCCGAGCAGCGCCATCGCGAGAATCAAGCCAAAGGTGTAGGTCGTCCCGCCGAGCAGCGGCGCGAGCATGCGGTACCAGACGATCTCCATGAGGAGAAAGACGAACCCGACTGCGCCGGCCGCGACGTAGACGAATCGCCGTTCGGCCGCGGGAAGAGGCGCCGCTGAAACCGGGCGCGGCTCGAGCGATTCCTCACTCGCTTCAGCCTCGGCAACCGAAGGCTCAGTCGCCTGCGCTGCCGCCGATCTGCTGATGAGGAGCGCTGTGAGCGCCACGAAGAGGTTCAGCAGCGCCGCCATCCAGAGTGTGTAGCGGTTCCCGATATGCTCGAGCGCGTAGAACGTTGCGAGGAAGACGCCGGTCACGGCTCCGAACGTGTTGAGCCCGTACAGGAGCGCGACTCGATAGCGACGCTTGTCCTCCCTCGTCTCCACGGCTCGTGCCGCGGCCGGCAGCGTACCGCCCATGAGGAAGGTCGGAAGCCCGATGACGACGCAGGCGAGCAGAAGCCGGACCGTCGCGGTGACGGCGGGTCCGAGCGAAAACGAGCCACCGAATCCGAAGTAGACCTTCTCTGCGAGCAGGAGCAGCAGCGGGCTGAGCGCGGCCGAGGACGCGATTCCGACCTCGAGCCAGCCGTACATTGCGAGCGGGTTCTTCGCCCGATCCGCTCGGCGCCCGAGCCAGAGCCCGCCAAAGCCGAGCCCCGCAAGGAAGATCGCAATCACCGCCGAGGATGCTGCCGTCGATCCGCCGAAGATGAGCCGGAACTGTCGCAGCCAGACCATCTGGTAGACGAGCGAGCAGAGCCCCGAACCCAAAAGCAGTGCAGCGACTTTCCAGGTGCGCATCCAGTCTCCCCCCAATCACAAGCACGATCGAGAACCGCCGGCAATGATAACGGAAGGCGGGAGAGGCAGGCCAAAGGTCAAAGGCCAAAGGTCAGAGCAGGCAAGGCGGAGCAGGTAAGGCATCTCGCCCTGCTCGGCGTCGCGAGACACGACGAAACCTGGGCGCCCCATGGATAGGTACCTGGCGAATCGGCAAAGGCGGGACGCCTTCGCTACACGGCTGCCGCGTCTTTCGCCTGCTCTGGCCTTTGGCCTATGGCCTCTGGCCTGCCTCTAGTAAACTGCCGCCGTCACGGAACGTTTACGCCCGTCGCGCGTCGTAATCGTTGGAAGATCAAGCGGATGCCGATTTACGTCTTCAAGGTTGGAACTCCCGATGGGCAGATCGCCGAGCGCGAGGTGCGGGCATTCGACCTTCAGACGGCGCGGGAGGAGCTCGTCCGCCAGGGGATGCACATCTTCCAGGAAAAACGGACGAAGCTTTCGCTCGAGACCTTCCGCCCCCGTTCCCGCAGCATCCCCCACGACAAGTTCCTTCTCTTCAATCAGCAACTGCTCGCGCTGGTGAAAGCAGGGCTCCCGATCGTGCAGTCGTTCGAGATCATGCTGGAGCGCCAGAAGAACCCGCGCTTCAAGGAAGTGCTCGCCGACGTTCGGGACAAGATCACCTCGGGCGTGGCGCTCTCCGACGCGTTCGAGTCGTTCGGCTCGATGTTCCCGCCGATCTACTCGACCTCGATCCGGGCGGGAGAGAAGTCGGGCGACCTCGCCGGCGTGATCTCGCGCTTCATCCGCTACCAGAAGATCCTCGTCGCGCTGCGCAAGAAAGTCGTCGGGGCGCTCGTCTACCC
>JBPPMG010000296.1:0-6540 GCA_051305935.1 Thermoanaerobaculia bacterium | reverse complement strand
GACGATCCATTCGATGGTCTTGTTCTCGATGTCGAGCATTCCGATGCGCGAGCGGTCAATCGGCGTGCGGAACGCCGTGACGACGACGCGGCGCCCTCCAGGCAGCGGCTCGGGCCACCAATGGCCGAGCTCGCCTGCCTTTCGGTCGGGGCTCGAGAGCCGCTCGGGCGTTCCGCCGTCTGGGGAGACCCGGAACAGCCCGTCCGAGTAGAGCGGCGCGAAGACGATTCGCCCGTCGGGCATCCACGCCGCCCCTCCGACACCGCGTGCGTCACCTACCGGAAACGGTCGTCCCCCTTCGGCCGGGATCTTCAGCAACTTCCCGCCAGCGCTGAATCCGAGCCACTTGCCGTCCGGCGAGAAGAACGGGTTCGCGCCGAGGTCGGTGCCCGCGATGGGCGTGGCCTCCGACTCGCCGAGATTTCTCCGCAGCAGGACGACGCGGCCGTCGACGCGGCCCGAAAAGACGAGCGAACGGCCATCCGGCGAGAAGGCGAACGTCTGCGTCCGCGCTTCCTGGTTCGGAGCGAGATAGATCGCGACGTGCTGAGGCTCGCGCGGCGCGGCACCGCCGCTGGAAAGTCGATACCCGACGAACGCCGCGATGGCGACGACGACGATCACCCCCGCGATCGCGAGCGCCGCCACGCGCCGCCCGCGAGGCGCGCTGCCGGCTGCTCCGCCGTTAGGCAATGCCGTCTCTCCATGTTCGAGCACGTCCGCGATCACGATGCGCGCGTCGGCGATGTCGTGCAGCCGGTTCTTCGAGTTGCGCTCGAGGCAACGGCGCAGCAGCGAACGAATCTCGCGAGGAGTCGTCTCGGGAAGGGCCGCGAAGTCGACCTCGCCGCGCAGAACTCCTGCGAGCGTGTCCGACACCGTCTCGCCGCTGAAAAGCCTTCGCCCGGTCAGCATCTCCCATACGACGACGCCGAACGCCCAGATGTCGGCGCGCTTGTCGACCTTCTTTCCGCGCGCCTGCTCGGGGCTCATGTAGCCCGCCGTCCCGAGGATCACCCCGGCATTCGTACCGGCGCGCATCATCGTGGGCGAGTTCGAAAAGTCGTCGGCCGCCTCTTCGCTTTCCATCGCCTTCGCGAGACCGAAGTCGAGGACCTTCACTTTCCCCTCGTCGTCGACTTTGATGTTGGCGGGCTTCAGATCGCGATGGACGATTCCCTGCTCATGCGCGGCTTCGAGTGCCTCGGCGATCTGCTTCGCGATATGCAGCGCCTCGTCGACGGGCACCGCCCCCCTCTCGAGACGCTGCGCCAGATCCTCTCCCGCGGCCAGTTGCATGACGAGGAACTTCGATCCGTCGACATCTTCGATCCCGTGGATCGCCGCCACACCAGAGTGATCGAGCGATGCGAGAAGCCTCGCCTCCCGCTCGAATCGCGCGACGCGCTCGGCGTCCCTGGTGAACTCCTCCGGCAGCGCCTTGATCGCGACTTCGCGACCCAGCTTCGTGTCGGTCGCACGCCACACCTCGCCCATGCCTCCCCTGCCGAGAAGTCCTGAGATCTCGTAGTGCGCGAGCCGGGTACCGGGAGTCAGTTGCACGGGGTGCCGACAGTATACGTCGCCCGCGATCCGCTCGAGTCGATGGGGGCCAGGTCTGGACGCCTGAGTGATGCGCTCCACGAGCGACAGGAGCGGTCATTCCGGGCGCGCAGCGAGGAATCTGCGAGACGACCAACCTGACCGATTCCTCAGCAACAACCCCTGGCAACACGCCGGATTCGCTGCTGCGGAAGCAATCAAAAAGCGTCTTGCAGATTCCTCGCTCCGCTTCGGAATGACACCCCGGCGGTGCTGCGCGGCGCGCGCCGCGCGGCACTTCGGAATGTGCCACCACCAGAGTCCCCACACCCCTCGCCTCTCTCGCCTCTCGCCTTCCACGCTTGATACACTCGACAGACACATGCGAGTCGGGATCGACTGCAGGAAGATCGCGGACTACGGAATCGGAACGTACATTCGCGGCCTGCTCGGCGGATTCGCGGCGACCGACGTCGACGCAACGTTCGTTCTCTACGTTCCTACGGACCTCGGCGACCTGGTGCCGCGCGACGCGCGATTCGAGATCGTCACCGACGATTCGCCGAACTACTCGGTCCGCGAGCTCTTCGCGCTGCAGCGCCAGATCGACCGCTCGAAGGTCGACCTCTTTCACGCGCCGCACTACGTGACGCCGATGACGACGGTCCCGCTGGTCGTCACGGTCCACGACCTGATCCACATCCTCTTCCCCGAGTCGACGCCGAATCTGTTCGCGCCGTACTACGCAAACTGGATGATCGGCCGCTCGGTCACGCGCGCCCGTCGCGTGCTCACGGTCTCGGACACGGTGCGACGATCGATCGTCGAGCGGTGGCCCGGCACCGCCGACCGGATCGTGATCACCCCCAACGGCGTCGACGCACGATTCTTCGAGCGCGTGGATCCGGGGCGCGCGGCCGAGATCCTCCGCGCCTGCGGCCTCGAGCGCGGCCGCTACTTCCTCTACGTCGGGAACGACAAACAGCACAAGAACATCGAGACGCTGCTCGCCGCGTTCCTCGAGGAGGGCGACGCGCTCGCTCCGTTCCAGCTCGCGTTCGCGGGACGCGACTTCCCGAACGTACCCGAGCTCCCGCGCGTCGTGAAGACCGGCTACGTCGATGACGAGTCGCTGCGCGCGCTCTACCAGAATGCGCTCGCGCTCGTGATCCCGAGCTCGTACGAGGGCTTCGGACTTCCCGCGATCGAGGCGATGGCGAGCGGCACGCCCGTCATCGCGTCGACAGGGGGCGCGCTCCCCGAGGTGACGGGCGACGCCGCGATCCACGTCTCGCCGGCCTCGCGCGTGCAACTGCGTGAGGCGCTCGTACGCATCGCGAGCGACCATGCGCTGCGCGCGCAACTGATCGAGCGCGGGCTGCGTCGCGCGAGCTCGTTCTCGTGGTCGTCGACGGCGACGACTACGCTCGATGCGTACCGCGCGTCGATGCGCGGCTGAGTCGCGAACGATGCCACCAGCGACGCGAATTCACGCTCGTCGCGGCCCGAAAAATCACTCGTGCATGAATGCAAACCGAAATGCGGAGTCAAAGCGGAGCGAATGCCGGGACAAATTAAGATCGCGTATTCATAAAAAAGAACTTGACATCGTTATTTATGAATCGCATATTAGTTCACAAATCAAGACACAATGTTGAACGTAATGCGAATGAAGTGGAACAACGAGATCGCGAGCGGCGCGACTCGCTCCACGACGTCGCTCAATATCAACCCTAACTCCGTAAAGTCGGAGAGATCCGACATCGTTTGCCAAGAAGGCGCGACCGTGAGGTCCCGTACGGCATGAAAGGTGGTGAAAATTGATGCCTGCGAAGAAAGCCGCCAAGAAGGCTCCTGCGAAGAAGGCCGCCAAGAAGGCCCCCGCCAAGAAGGCCGCGAAGAAGAAGTAAGCTCGCTGAGCTCTTCTAGCACCGAGGGAACCCGAAAGGGTTCCCTCTTCTTTTTCCCCCGCGCGCAACGCTGCAGATCCGCGCCGCGACCCTGGAGGACACCATGCTTCGCCTGCTCCCGTCGATGATCGTCGTCGCTCTCGTCATCGCCCTCTCCCCACCCGCTCTCGCGCAGAGCGAGGTCGTGCACGAGTTCTCGACCTCGGTCGCCGCCTCCGGCATCGAGCGCGTCATCGTTGAAATGCCGGAAGCCGGCATCACCATCCGAACTGCCGCGGGCGAGGACGTATCCGCGACCGGCCGCGTCCGCCGCGGCTTTCGCAACGACAAGCAGCGCAGGGACGCCCAGGCGATGGTCGACGACGCGTCGATCGAGATCGTCGTCGACGGGACGACGGCGACCGTGCGCCGCGCGTTCGGCCCCAACGCAATGAGCCGGAGCGCAAAGGGTTCGAGAACCGCGTTCGAGTTCGTCCTCATCATTCCCGAAACGAAGGCCATCCGCGTGCGCATGAGTGCCGGAGAGGTCGACGCCTCCGGACTGCTCGGTCACGTAGACATCGGCCTCCGGGCCGGCGACGTGAAGCTCACGATGCCCAAGGCATCGGTGAAGGAGCTCATCGCCCGTGCCCGGCTCGGAGGGCTCGACCTCAATCTCGGTGACAGGCTCATCGAGAAAGACGGGATCCTCGCGGGCAAGGCGCACTACCTCAACGAAGGTGGCGCCTACGTCGTCTCGGTGCTCGTCACCGCCGGCGACGTGAAGATCGAGCTGACGAGGTAGCGAGAGGCGGGGAGTTGTTAGTTGTTAGTTGTTGGACAGGCATCGAGTGTCGGGCACGCAGCGCCGAGCTAACGGTCTTCTCACCGCTTCGCGGTGCCGTTCTGCTCATCAACCGGTCCCTGATTGCTGACGAAATCGCGTGCCTCTTGCGCGTCCCTCACCTCGCCTCTCAGCTGCGCGACGAGCAGGGCGCGCCGGATCGCGCCGATCCGCGGGCCGGGGGCGACACCGGTGATCGAGGCGATCGCGTGGCCGTCCAGGAGCGGGCGCGCTCCGAAGATCCTGGCGCCGTCGCCGGCAACGAACGCAGCTACTCGATCTGCGAGCTCGTCACGACCCGTCGCGCGCACGATTGCGATCGCGCGGTCCGCGGCTTCTTCTCCCTCGTCGTGGAGGGCAACAGGGTCGATCGACGACGCGGCCGGATCGACGAGACGATGAAAAAGACGTGAGGCGCGCCGGACGGCATCGACGCGCGCCGTGCCGAGGCCGAGCCGCAGTGAAGTCTCGCAGAGCGCGCCCTCGTCGCCGACGATCGCGATCGCCGCAAGGCGCGTGATCGCGTCGGCCTTCTCTGCCTTCGAGGCGCGATCGATCGCCTCCGCGCCAAACGCTCCGCCGGTGAGCAGCCGGTCGAGCCCCAGCTCGCGGACGAGCTCGAGCCCTCGCCGGAGCGCGACCGGGTCATTCGCTTCGAGTAGCGCGAACCATTCCGCGCCGAGGCGCTCCGGCGCAGCCTCCGAGACTCTCCCCGCCTGGCGCCGCATCGCCTCGAGCGTCGCGGCATCGACGGCCAGAGCGAGCTCCGCGACGAAGCGCGCCCCGCGCAGCACGCGAAGCGGATCGTCGGCAAAATTCGACGCGCGCACCATCCTCAGCGTCGATCGTTCGAGGTCGCCGACGCCGTCGAACGGGTCGACGACCGGACGCAACTCGTCGAGCGGGACCGCGATCGCGCCGATCGTGAAATCGCGTCGCGCGAGATCTTCTTCGATCGATGCGCCGACGATTTCCGCGAAGTCGTAGACTCTCCCGTCTGCTGCGACGCGAACGACGTCGAACGGCGCGCCCCCGAGCGCGACCGCGCGCCCACCGCACGTCTTCGCGAAGCGCGCCGCCTCGACCGACGCGCCCCGCAGCGCGATGTCCGCGTCGCGAGGCTCACGACCTAGGATGAGGTCGCGAACCGCGCCGCCGACGAGAAAGCCGCCGCGATCGACATGGCGCAGTAGCGGGAAAGCGCTTCGTGCCGCCTCCACGAGCGAGCGATCCTGCTGCGAGGCCATCGCGCTCAGCTCCGCCGCGCGCGGTTCCGCAGCGTCCCGATCCCCTCGATCTCGACTTCGACCAGGTCGCCATCCGCGAGCGGGCCGATGCCCGACGGCGTTCCAGTGAGGATCACGTCACCTGGCTCCAGCGTCATGATGCCGCTGATGAAGGCGACGAGCGCGGACGGCGGAAACACCATCTGCGAGGTCCTGCCGTCCTGCTTCGTCTCGCCGTTCACTCGGGTGCGGATCGCGAGGTCGGAAGGATCGAGCTCGGTCTCGATCCATGGGCCGAGAGGGCAGAAGGTGTCGAAGCTCTTGCCCCGTGTGAACTGAACATCCTTTTTCTGCAGGTCGCGGGCGGTGACGTCATTCGCGCAGGTGAAGCCGAAGACGTAGTCGCGCCATCGCTCCGCGTCGACGTTTTTCGCGCGCCGTCCCATCACGATCGCGAGCTCGCCCTCGTAATCGACGCGGCTCGACGCCGCGGGCATCGCGATCTCGCCCCCCGGCGACAGTAGCGCCGAGGGAGGCTTGAGGAAGAGGATTGGCTCCGCGGGAACCTCGTTCCCGAGTTCCTTCGCGTGCTCGGCGTAGTTGCGCCCGACCGCGACGATCTTCCCCGGAGTGACGGGAGCGAGAAGGCGCGCCTCGTCGAGCGGCATCGCGTCGCCGGAGGGAGCGATCGTCGGATCGCCCCAATGAAAGTCGCGAAGGCGGCGAAGACCGCTCGCGTCGAGGAGGGCCATTCGCGGCTCAGGGCCGTCGATTCTGCAGATTTTCACGGTGATGAGCTCCTTCGTCGGGTGATTTCGCGGGTCCATTTAATCGCTAAATCGTCAAATCGCTAAATCGTCCAATCGCTAAATCGCTGACTCGCGTGGTCGACAGCGGGACGTGGCCGCCTGCGAAGCTCCACAGAACTCAGTGACCCTCTCGCCCTGAGCGGAGCGAAGGGCCTCTCAGGCTTCGCTATCGAAGTTCTCAGGGCGCAAATCGCATCTACCGGTCGCGCGTTGGTAGAACCCGGAGAGGT
>JBPPMG010000286.1:0-4556 GCA_051305935.1 Thermoanaerobaculia bacterium | reverse complement strand
CAGACGCAGTCTTCAGCTCGTGGGCCCCGGCTCGTTGCGAATGTGTAGAACCCTGAGAGGTCCTTCGCTTCGCTCAGGACGACACTTGCTCGATTCAGGCCCAATCGCGCGTCGCACCTGATCGCCCGACTCCCGCCACATCCCCCACCCTCACAACACCCGCGCCGCGACTCCCGCCGCCTCGGCGGACCCTACCGGCACCTGCAGACTGAAACCCTGCGCGAACCGGAATCCGAGCTCCTCGAGCACGGGGCGCAACTTCGCGTTCTCCACTCCTTCGGCGGTAGCGGGCCTGCCGAACGCGGCGGCGATCCGCACCAGACGCCTGACCTTGTCGTGCCCGTCCCCCGTCTCGAGCGCGGCGATCAGGTTCTGGTCGACCTTGAACGAGTGGATCGGCAGCTCCTCGAGTAGAGCGATCGGCAATGGCCCCTTGCCGAAGTCGTCCACCGAAACCTCCACCCCGTAGTGCGTGAGCAGGTCGCGGTGGTTTCGCAGATGTTGGCCCGTCTTCACGAGACTTGTTGCGCTGACGTCGAGAATCAGCTTCGCACCGTCGATCGCCCCGGCCGTGAGGAGCGCCGCGAGCTGGTCGAAGAAGTCGTGGAACGCGAGCTGCCTCTCCGCAACGTTGACGCTGATCGTGAGCTCCCGCGTCGCCTCCGTCGCCTGCCACTCCTTGAGCTGTGCGCAGACCGCGGCGAGGACCCAGTCGGAGAGCGGCTTGAGCACGTCGCCTTCGAGCGCGAGGTGAAGGAAGTCGCAGGGGCGGAGGAGCCCCCGCTTCGGATGCGGCCAGCGAAGCAGCGCCTCGAAGCCGGCGACGCGGCCGGTCGCGAGCTCGACGATCGGCTGGTAGAGCAGCGTAAGGCCCTTCGCGCGAACGGCGGTGCGCAGCTCGGCCTCGAGCTCGAGCCGCCGAACGGCCTGCTCGTGCTGCTCGGCGTTGCAGACCTCGTGCCCGCCTTTGCCCCGCTTTTTCGCCCGGTACATCGCCGCGTCGGAATCGCGCAACAGATCCTCCGCGCGCTCGAAGCCGGTCGTGCTGACGGCGATTCCGATGCTCGCCCCGGTGTTGACCTCGTGGTCCCCAAGGAGCACGGCGGTCGAGACGGCGTCCTGGATCCGCTCGGCGATGCGGATCGCGTCGCTCACGTCGCGCATGTCCTCGATCAGCACGGTGAACTCGTCGCCACCGAGCCGCGCGAGCACGTCGCCCGCGCGCGCGACCGTGTCACTCGGCCGGAGGCAGCTCGCGATCCGGCGGCTCACCTCCACCAGCAGCGCGTCGCCCATCGCGTGGCCGAGCGTGTCGTTGACCTGCTTGAAGTCGTCGAGATCGAGATAGAGCACGGAGAAGACCGAACCGGGATGGCGGCGCGCCCGGTTGGCCGCCCCCTCGAGACGGTCGAGGAAGAGCCGCCTGTTAGGCAGCCCGGTGAGCGCGTCGTGCAGCGCGTTCTTGAGCAGTTGCTCGATCGCGAGCTTCCGCTCCGTGATGTCGGTCTGCGAGCCCGCCATCCGCACCGGCTTCCCCTCGCCGTCGAACATCGCCGCCCCTCGGCAGAGCATCCAGCGGTACTCCCCGTCCGAGCCGCGCATCCGGTACTCGCACTCGACGTGCGGCATCTCTCCGCGCAAATGCAGATCGCGCGATTCGCGGAGCTGCCCGATGTCCTCGGGGTGAACCCGCTCGAACCACTCGTCGGGCGAGTCACCGATCTCGTGCTCGTCGAAGCCGAGCATCCCTTTCCAACGGGGAGAGAAGTACATCGCTCCGCCGGGGATGTCCCAGTCCCAGAGCCCGTCGTTGGCTCCGCGCGCCGCGAGCGCGTAGCGCTCCGCGGTGCGCCGCAGCTCCTCGATCGACTCGTCCGTCTGTCCGGGTGCGCCTTCGCTCAGTCTCGACTCGTCAGCCGGCACGAGTCCTCCAATGGGGCCTGTGTACAGCCATGGTATCGCCTCGGCGCGGCCGGCGAAAGAGGAGGCAAGAAACGGTCAGGAGTGCCACCGCGGAACGACTCCGGAGTGTCACCGACTCTCAACCGCCCCCTGACACCTGCCGAGCGACGCTCGCGTATAGTCGAGATAGAGGAAGCAGCCATGAAGAGATCGTTGATCATCGCCGCCGCCGTCGTCGTCTCCTCGAGTGCCATGGCGCAGCAGGATCCGCACTGCGCGGCCCACGCGAAGCAGTCCGCAGGCTCCGCGGCGAGCCAGCCGTACGCAGGTGAAGAGACGCGCGTCGTGAAGTCGCTCTCGGCGAACGACGCGAACGCGCTGCGTTCCGGAGCCGGGATGGGGCTCGCGAAAGCGGCGGAGCTGAACCACTATCCCGGGCCGAAGCACGTGATGGAGCACTCCGCCGATCTCGGTATGTCGGAGCAGCAGCTCGCGGAGACGAAACGCGCGTTCGATGCGATGAAGGACGACGCGGTGAGGCTCGGCGCCGAGATCGTCGAGAAGGAAGAAGCGCTCGACCGGATCTTCGCCTCCGGAACGGCTTCGGAGGAGGCCGTGGCGAAGGCGACGGCCGAGATCGCCTCGCTGCAGGGACGGCTGCGCGCAACGCACCTCAAAGCACACCTGCGGATGCGCGAGATCATGACCCCCGAGCAGATTGCGGCCTACGACACGCTTCGCGGATACCAGAACTAGCCGTCACCGCCCGACGCTACTTTCGCGCTTTCATCACCTTCACCGATTCCGTGATCAGCGTCTTCAGCGTAGGCATGTGGACGTCATCGAGCGACTTCACGTAGAGGCACGACTTGGAAGTCTTGTGCTTCCCCAGCTTCGCCATCAGCTCTTCGTGACGCGTGAAGCCGGAGATGATGTAAATCGTCAGGTCCTGTTTGCGCGGGGCGAAGCCCACGAGCAGCCAGTCCCCTTCTTTCCCGTTCGCATACCTGTAAGTGTAGGACCCGAACCCGACGATGCTCGCGCCCCACATCTTCGGCGCCTCCTTCGTGATCTTCGTCATCAGATCGACGAGAGTGAAACAGTCGCGCCGCTTGCGTTCGTCGGCAACACCTTCGAGGAACTTCGTGACGCTCGCGTCGTTCACTTTGGTCTTCAGCTCGGCCATCGGTCGCTCCTGTGTGGTTTGTGTTTGGCAATGATCGCGGAGTCGGGGCTCGAATGGGAACCCTTCCTTGCCTAGTGCGACGCTGTGCGCCCCGCAGGAGCAGGCCGTTCGCTCCGCTCAGAGCGTGCGCTCGAGCGCAGCCGCCACGGCGAACTGCCGCGTCAGCAGCTCGCGCAGCGCTGCACCGTCGAATTTCCGGAGCGCCAGGCGCGAGCGGTGAATCAGCCGCGCATTCTCGATCGAGAGGGGGTCGTTCGAAAGGCCGAGAGCGAAGAACCGCACGATGGTCTCGCGCATCCCGGGGTTCAACCAGCCGTTTCGCAGCGGAAGGCCGGCGTCGCGAATCTCGAAATGCGTCTCGAACTCCGCGGCATCGGCCTCCACGATTCGCCGGCGCCACGACCGGCGCCGGATGTCCGCGCTGTGCAACTCCGAGACTCCCTGCAGCCGCAGCTCGGAAACCACGTGCCAGCCAGATGAGCCTGCGTTCGAGTCTCCTCCACCGATGTGTTGCATCCGAACTTCCATTTGCCGCTCCTCGATGTCGACCACGAAGCGCGAGAGGAATTCGTGCTCGCGTGTCACCTCGCTTCCGAGAGACTTCGCGAGGGCAGCGAATCGGGCGTCGCGCCGTCTCCGGCTCGACGAAGCGAGAAACCAGGCGAGCGCGATGCCGCCCGCGAGCAGCGCTACGGTGAGGCGGATCTGTGTCAATTCATCCAGAACGAGGCTCCTGTCTTGTTCGCGCGCGGAGGCCGGAGGCCTCCGCGCGCACCGGCGGGACGCCGGCGCTACGACGCGTCCCTACGCCTCTCGCCGGATCAGCTTGCCTAACGCCTCACGATTTGCGGCGAGCAACTGGCCGACGCGCGCGTGGTTCACGTCGGCGACGATGATCTGGCCGACCTCGGTGTTCACTTCGCTGTAAAGGCCGTGATCCTTCATCTTCGCCGCCTGGTACTGGTTGTCCTCGGTCGGCGTGACGTAGTGGACCGAGTCGGCCTTGTACCGATGGATCAGGTAGAGGTGGAGCAGCGTCATCAGCCTCTTCTGGCGCAGCTTCTCGTCGAAGGTGTTCTGGTCGCGCACCGAAAGGATGTTCCGCCCGCGGCGATCCTGGATCGGGGCGAAGACGATGTTCGCCTCCTTCTCTCCGCCCTTCGTCAGGATGCTCAGCTCCAGCAGCTCCGACCCCGCACGGTGCGGCCGCAGATCGACGGTCAGTCCGTCGGAGATCTGGTTGTGCCCGCTCCAGATCGTCAGCCACTCCTCGAGGACTTTCTTCGGCACTTCGGTCTGGATGAGATGCTGGTGCTGTGTCGATCCCTTCCCCATCGCCTTCGTCGTCGCGGTCCTGCCCGACGATGCGGCGAGCGCGCCGTCTCCGCGCGGTCCGCCGACGAGCGTCTGCGGCGTCCTGTAGGGCGACTCGAGCAGCCGGAACTTCCGATGCATCCGCGCGAGCGCG
>JBPPMG010000268.1:0-5832 GCA_051305935.1 Thermoanaerobaculia bacterium | reverse complement strand
TCGAGCACGCCTAACGGAACCTCGATAGCCGCGACCGGCGCGGCGATCATCGCAGCCTTGCGCGCCGACTTCTCTTCGGGCGTCGCCTTCGGCATCCGCATCGCGTCGAGGAGCTGGTCGAACGCCGAAGTGTCCGCGTCGACGGCGCGCAACAGCTCGTCCTTGAGCGTCTGCCCGCGCTCGCCGATTCGCTCGAACGCCGGGATGTGCGTCTCGAGCCCCTTCTTCGTGTGGGAAAGGCTCGCGACCATCGCCGCGAGGCCCGCGGCCATCGCCCCGGCGAGCGCGGAGACCGAACCTCCGCCGGGCGCCGGCGAATCGCTCGAGAGCTCGTCGGTGAACTCGCGCAGCGACATCTTCACGAGACGCCCTGCCGCCGCGAGCCGGTACTCGATCACGCGCTCGGCGGGATCGAACGGCTTCACTTCGCCGAGGCCTAACGTGCGGACCGCGATGTGAACCAGTTGCGCTTCCGGCACGCCGGCGGTTCGTCCCATGCGCCCGAGGTAGTGACGCCCCGCGTCGGTGAGCACGGACAGCGGCACCAGGCCGACGAGCTCCGAGCCGGTCGCGCGAAGACCGCGCGCGCGTGCCCGCTCGTCGCATGTGTCGAACACGACGTGCAGCGGCGTCTCGTCGAGATCGGTGAGGTTGATCGACACCTGCGCGCAGCCGTATTCGGGGATCGTCCAGCCGACCGCTTTCACTCCCTTGAGCAGTCCCGGCTCCCAGATCTCGTTTCCGTTCGCGTCGAGCAGCACCTTGTCGCTCTCGTCGCGCTTCGGGCGGCCCTTCTCTCGAATATCGAACGCGACGCGGTTCGCGAGCCGCTTGTCGGTCGTGTTGAGATTGACGTTGTAGGCGACGAGGAACTTGCGCGCGCCGATGACCGTCGCGCCGCTCTTCGCGTTGAAGGTCGCGGGGCCGAAGTCGGGCTGCCAGCGCGGATCCGTGAGCCTGGCCGCGAGCCCCTCGTACTCCCCCACGCGAACGTCGGCGAGGTTCCGCCGGTAATCGGCGGTCGCGGCGTGCTCGTAGAGGTAGATGGGCAGCTTCAACTCCCGGCCGACGCGCTCGCCCAGCCGCCTCGCCAGTTCCGCGCACTCTTCCATCGTCACGTCCGAGACGGGAACGAACGGGACGACGTCGACCGCGCCGATGCGCGAATGCGCACCCTTGTGCGCCGACATGTCGATGAGCCCGATCGTGGTCTCGATGAGTCGGAACGCGCCTTCGAGCACCGCCTCGGGGTCGCCGACGAAGGTGATCACCGTCCGGTTCGTCTCCGCGCCTGGGTCGACGTTGAGCAGCGCCACGCCTCGTGCCGATGCCGCGGCATTCGCTGCCGCTTCCCAGACCTCGGGGCGCCGCCCCTCGGAGATGTTCGGTACACACTCGACGATCTTCATGACGCCCCCGTGCGCAGATGGACTTCGCGGCGAACAGTATCGTGAAGGAAAGAGCGATTCAATCGGCGCTTCGCGATGTGGCGCAGGCACTCCTGCCTGCGCGTCGCCGAAGGCGACCCGTGTCGACGAGCACCGGAACGAAGGGGACCAGAAACGAGGTCGACAGAGCCTGATTTCCGGTCTTCCCCTTTCCTTTCGGCGCTTCGCGCCGCGCGCAGACAGGAGTGTCTGCGCCACACGAGCAGCGCGCCTCTCGCCTACTCGGGTTGCGGGAAGCTCGCCTCCATCGCCTCGAGGTAGCGCCATTGCGACGCGATCTGGTCCCTCACCGCGGTCGTGTCGAAGTGCTTGCCGGAGAATCTCCGCTGGTGACCGAGGTAGTCGGCAACGTCGGTGCCGTCGGGACGCGCATTGATGCGGTAGCGCATGCCGTCGAAGACCTCGTAAAGCGGGAACAGGCCGGAACGCACCGAGAGGCCGATCAGGTCGACGCTCTCTTCGGGGATCGACTTCCAGCCCGTCGGGCATGGCGAGAGCATCACGAGGAAGCGGAAGCCTTTCGTGTCGCGCGCCGTGCGCAGCTTGCGGAGGAAGTCGTCGCGATGCGCGACCGAAAGCGTCGCCGCATACGGAATGCGGTGCGCGGCCATGATCGCCATCATGTCCTTCTTGCGCTCGACCTTGCCTCCCGGCGTGGTGCTCGTGACCGCACCCTCCGGCGTCGCGCTCGAGCGCTGCCCGCCGGTGTTGCCGTAGATCTCGTTGTCGTAGCAGATATAGATGATGTCCTCGTTCCGCTCCGCCGCCGCCGAAATCGTCGCCATGCCGATGTCGTAGGTGCCGCCATCGCCCGCCCAGCAGACGGTCGGGTGCTTCTCGCCGTTCATCGCGTTGACGATCGAGACCCCGGTCGCGATCGCGGGCGACGACGCAAAGGTCGAGGCCGCGGTCGGAACGCCGTAGCCGCTCGTCGGGAACGCGCCGGCGGTAACGATGCCGCAGCACGCCGGGATGACGAGGTACGGCCGCTCCGTCGCGAGCGCTTCGTCGAGCCACTGGAGCCCGATCGACATGCCGCAACCGGCGCAGTTGGTATTGCCCGGCCGCAGAAGCGGATCGGGATGCGAGGTCTCGGGCATCACGCTGGTCATACGGTCACCTCTCTCCAAATCGGCTCGGATGCGACCGAGCGCAGGGCCAGGTCATCGACAATGCCGGCGATCGTGTTCGGGGTCACATCGCCGCCGCCGAGGCCGACCAGGTAGTCCTGCACGACGACGTCCTTTCCCTGGAGCGTCGCGGCGATCTCGTTCCAGAAGACGCCGCCCGAGCCGGGCGAGTGATTCCGGTCGAGCACGCCGACCTTCTTCGCGCCGCCGATCGCGCGCAGCAACTCCGCGCGCGGGAACGGCCGGAACGTCTTCAGCTTGATCATGCCGACCTTCTCCCCCTTCGCCCGCCGTTCCTTCACGACGTGGCGAAGCGTCGAAGCCATCGTGTTCACGGCGACGAAGATCGTGTCGGCGTCCTCGGTCCCTTCGGTCTCGATCGCGCCGCCGGGCCTCCGTCCGAAGACTTTCTCGAACTCGTCGATCGCCTCGGCCCAAACCGTCGGCACGAGCTCCATCGCCTCCTGGATCTGCCTGCGATGATTTTCGGTCTCGCGGGGCCACACCATGTTGCCGATCGTCGCCGGGTGTGCGTGGTCGAGCCTGTGCGGGATGTTGCAATGCGGCAGATAGCGGTCGATGAGCTCCTGCTCCGGCAGGTCGACGACCATCTGCGTGTGCGAGGTGACGAATCCGTCCTGCGCGACGATCGCCGGCAGCAGGATCCGCCGGTCCTCCGCGACGCGGAACGAAACGAGGATCGTGTCGACCAGATCCTGGTGCGACTCGGTGTAGAACTGCATCCAGGCCGCGTCGCGCATCATGAGGCTGTCCCCCTGGTCGACCCAGATGTTCCAGGGAGGGCCGAGGGTGCGGTTTACGGCGATCATGACGATCGGAAGCCTGTAGTAGCCCGCCGCATAGACGTTCTCGACCATGTACGCGAGCCCGTTCGACGAGCTCGCGGTGAACGAGCGCGCGCCGTTGAGCGAGGCGCCGATGCAGACTGCCATCGCGCTGTGCTCCGACTCGACCGGGACGATCGTCCCTTTCGAGAAGTTGAACGCGCGCAGGTACTCGATGATCTCGGTCTGCGGGGTGATCGGGTAGGCGCCGGCCGCGCAGCCGCGCGCGGCACGGTTCGCCTCGCCGGCGCGGGCGAGCGCGTGGCCCGCTGCGTAATTTCCTGTCACGAGTGTTCGTGCCATCGTCGTCTCCCTTACAGCTCTGCCATCACGACCACGCCGCGCGGGCACTGCGTCGAGCAGAGGCCGCAACCCTTGCAGTAGTCGTAGTTGAATCGGTAGCCCTCGCGATCGCGCAGCAGAATCCCCTCGGGGCAGTGCTCGAGACAGCGGTCACAACTGTTGCAGACGCCGCAGCTGAAGCAGCGGTTCGCCTCGATCACCGCCGCCTCGCGGTCAGGCAGATCTTCGAGACCGCCGTGAACCTCGACGAAGGTGCCGATGCGGAGATCGCGCGGCAGCACCGTCGCGTTCTCGCGCGCCGCATGCGTGAAGAGCTGCTGGTGGATCACCTCTTTCCCCGCGACCGGCGCCGGCTCGCACGGGAAGAGGTCTTCGCCCGTGATCGTCTGATGGATGTGCATCGCGGCCCGGCGTCCGCTGCCGATCGCCGCCGTGACGGTTCCTTCGTTCCTCCCGAAGTCGCCGCCGAGGTAGACGGGAGCGCCCGCGAGCCCGAGCAACTGGCCGTTCTCGCGAATCTCGGAGCCTTCGCCGATGATCGAGAGGTCGGCCGACTGACCGAGGGCGAGGATGACCTTGTCGCAATCGATCGTGGAGAGCGCGTTGGGGCTCTCGTCCACGATCGGCTGGCGGCGTCCGCTCTTGTCGGGCTCGCCTAACTTCATCCTGTTGATGGTGAGGCGTCCGATGCCGTTCTCGCGGTTGTAGCGGACGGGCAGCATGAGCTCGTCGAGCGTGATTCCCTCGTCGAGCGCGGCATCGATTTCCTCGGCGATGGCCGGCATCTCGACGCGGCTCCTGCGGTAGACGATACGGACGCTCGCGGCACCGAGGCGGCGTGCCGAGCGCGCGGCGTCGATCGCGGTGTTGCCGCCGCCCACGACGACGACCCGCATGCCGGAGACGTTCGCGTCGTGTTTGTGGACCTCGTCGAGGAAGTCGATCCCCTGCTCGACGTCGCCCGGCTCGACTGCGCCGAGCTTCATCGCGCGCGACTCCTGCAGTCCGGTCGCGACGAAGATCGCCGAGAACTGGTTGCTGAGCCGGAGGAGCGCCGTTCGGTCGACGAATTCGTCGGTGAACGCCGTGACGCCGTGATCGAGGATGAACGCGATCTCGCGATCGAGGACTTCCTTGGGCAGGCGGTAGTCGGGGATGCCGTTGCGCAGCACGCCCCCGAGCTCGTTCGACGCCTCGAGCAGCGTCACCGGATAGCCGAGCTTCGCGAGCTGGTAGGCAGCGCTGAGGCCCGCGGGACCGGAACCGACCACCGCGATACGCTCGGGACGCCACGGCCTGGAGGTCTCGGGCCAGGCGCCGTGGTCGGAGACGTAGCGCTCCAGCTCGCGGACGTTGACCCCTTCGTCCCAGCTGTTGCGGTTGCACGCCTCCATGCAGGGCGCCGGGCAGACGCGCCCGCAGATGCCCGGCAGAGGGCTCGTCTCAAGAATGATTCCGAGCGCTTCGCCGTACTGCTTGCGGCTGATCGCCTCGACGAACGCCTGCACGTCGTTGCCGGCGGGACAGCTATGGTTACACGGCGGGGTGAGCGTGCGGCGCTGCGGCCTGCGCGTCGCCCACGAGCCGGTGCGGATTTTCGGCGCGCTGCCGACATCCGCATCGAGGATTCCGGCGACGCGGCCCGACAGCGCAACGGGCATCGTCTCCACCCTCTCACCGGGCAGCGATGCCAGCGTGACCTTTTCGTAGGCCTCTTCGGCGGCGGTGACATTGGCGCCGCCGAAGCGAAGCTCGGCAAACGTCGCGCGCACTTCGTCGAGAGTGAGGTCGAAGATCTTCGCCACGGCGCCCATCATCGTGGTGTTCACGATCGGGACGGCCCGCGTGCCGAGCCCGTGCTCCACCGCGATGCCGGTCGCGTCGATCGCGGCCACGTTCCGGCCGGGGAAGAGCTCGCCCCACTGCGCGGAGGGCACCGGCGTGTTGAGGATGAGCCAGCCGCCCGGCTTGAGCCCCGTGAGCACGTTCGGCCCGATCAGCGTCGGGTCGATCACGATCACGTGATCGGGCTCGTGGATCTGATTGTGGTTCGTGATCTCCTCGTCGTCGATCCGGATGAAGGCCTGGATCGGCGCGCCGGAGCGC
>JBPPMG010000260.1:0-30813 GCA_051305935.1 Thermoanaerobaculia bacterium | reverse complement strand
CCGCTCCGGTGAGGGCAAGCAGCCGGCCTGAAACGTTCGCGCCCGTCGTCAGCGTGATGCTCGTCTGGGCCAGAATGTTCCCCGCAAACTGGGTGCCGGTGCCGAGCGTGGCAGAACTGCCCAACGCCCAGTAGACGTTGCAGTCGTTGCCGCCGTTGATGACGGTAACGGTCGCAGCGCTTGCCGTCGTCAGGGTGCTGCCAGTCTGGAAGATCCACTCCGCGGTGGGAACACCCTCAGCGTCGAGTACAAGCGCGCCGGTGAGTTGCGCCGAGGTATCGAAGCAGTAGACCCCTGCCACGAGCGGCGCGAGCGTGCCGAGATCCTGACCCGTCAGGTTATTGCCTAAGGGGCATGGCAGTGCCTGCAGAGTCACGTATGCGTTGTTGGCGGAGGTTTGGGCATCGGCCGCCACGGCGTCTGCCAAGTGAAACGTCCCGCCGACCACGAGCCCCGGCGGGAAGCCGGTAACCGAGGCGCCGGGACTGACGCCCAGCTCTCCCGTAATGAGGGAAGGACCGACATTGGTCACCGTGGAGGCTCCGAGAACGGCAAAAGGCGCCGCATCATTGAGAGGAGGCGCCTGTGCCCAGACGGGCGCGGCGACGAAAATCATGGAGACGAGGACGACGCAAAGCGGCACACGCAAGGAGAAGCGTTTCATGGCCAAGTTCCCTCTATTGATATTGTAGTCCTACTGTGGGCTTCCAGCTGCCGTATGCCGTTATCCGCGGACCTGCCGAATTCGCAGCCTGCCGGGAGCATAGCGGGCGCTTGCAGTGATGACTGCGATTCAAGCTCTACTCAAGCTAGTCCTTCGGTGCGGCAGGCGGACAGAGTAGTTTGTCCGGAGACGGCGGCGAGAAGTCTAGGTAGAAACTACTCAACCATAGCCATCGAAGCCGAGCAGGATCGATGCGAGCGCCGAGGCTCCTTCGGACCCCGAGCTAGAGTCGTTTGCCCGCGAGCGACGAGTCCTTGTCCGTTCTCGTGCCGATCTTGATGGCCGTCGAGAGCCGGACGACTCCTTCCGCGTGAAGCGTTTCGTGGATGCGCTTTACCGCATCGAGGATCGCGCCCATCTCACCTTCGACGTTCGTACCGTATGCGTGCGCTTCGATCGTGAAGCCCGCGTCGACGAGGATCTGGTGGGCCCGCCTAACTTCGTCGCGCACCGTGACGCCGACGCCGATCGGAATGACCTGGATTTCCGCGAGTGCTTTCATCACATCAATCTATCGCGATTGAGGCACTGTGGTAGAGGCTTCCGACCTCCGCGCAACGGCCGGAGGCCGTTGCCACAAGGAGCTGTTCTCTCCCCGGCTCTTGACTCTGGCTGCAACTGTCCCTACTCTCACCGGCAGCACAACCCATGAATACGACCTTCGGCCACGCCCGCTACTACTACTGGACCAAAGCCCGACCGGGACTTTGCCGGGTAGCGTGCTGCTGAACTGAGCGCACAGACCACTCGAAAAAGCCCCGGCGATGCCGGGGCTTTTTGTTTTTGGCGGAATCCATGAAACGAGAAAAAACAACAGTTGCGATCGAGGGACAAGCGTCGCGCTTCCACGAAGCCGCGGCGACAGCGTCGTCCGAAGGAAAAATCCTGAGGATCGGGATGGAATTCCAGCCATGATCACGCCCGCGAAGCGCATCGACTCGGTCAGTGAATACTACTTCTCGCGGAAGCTCGCCGAAGTGAGGCAGCTCGACCAGGGTCCCGTGCGTGTCATCAACCTGGGCATCGGCAGCCCCGACCTGGCGCCCGATCCGGGAGTGATCGACGAGCTCGCCGCCTCCGCGCGAAGCGCCGCGGCGCACGGCTACCAGAGCTACAGGGGAGTTCCCGAGCTGCGCCGCGCCATCGCGGAGTTCTCGTCCGACACATACGGCGTCTCGCTCGATGCGGAGACGATGATTCTTCCTCTCATGGGGTCGAAGGAAGGGATCATGCACATCTCGATGGCGTTCCTCGACGAAGGAGACGAGGTGCTTTTTCCCGATCCCGGCTACCCGACCTACGCTTCCGTCGCGAGGCTCGCGGGTGCGACACCGCGGGCGTACGCGATCCGCGAGGAGGCGGGCGACGCGATCGACCTGGTCGCGCTCGAGCGGCAGGACCTCACCCGCGTGAAGCTGATGTGGGTGAACTTCCCGCACATGCCGACGGGGCGCATCGCGTCGGCGGACGAGCTTCAACGGCTCGTCGACCTCGCGATCCGTCATCGCTTCCTCGTCGTGAACGACAACCCGTACAGCCTCATCCTCAACGACTCGCCGACGAGCATCCTCGCGGCCCGCGGAGCGGACGAGGTCGCGATGGAGCTCAACTCGCTCAGCAAGTCGCACAACATGGCAGGCTGGCGCATCGGATGGGTCGCCGGCAGCAGCGAGCACGTCGACGCCGTGCTTCGCGTGAAGAGCAACATGGATTCGGGGATGTTCCTCCCGATGCAGCTCGCCGCGGCGAAGGCGCTCGCGAGCCGCGGCGAATGGTTCGCCGCGCTGAACGCGACGTACGCGGAGCGCCGTCACTTCGCCGAGGCACTGGTGAGTGCGTTAGGCTGCCGCGCGGCCGAGTCGCGCCCCGGCCTCTTCGTCTGGGCGAAAGCGCCCGACGAGGTCGGCGACGTGGAGGCGTGGCTCGACGAGATCCTGCACGAGACGAGAGTGTTCGTGGTCCCCGGCTCCGTCTTCGGTGAAGCGGGGCGCAGACACGTGCGCGTATCGCTCTGTCGCAACGCGGAGGCGATCGCCGAGGCGCGCGATCGGGTCGCGGCGTTCATGGCGACACGGAATGAAGGAGGCGCACGGTCGACCGTTTCCGCGCGCGAGGGCGCATGAAGACCGCAATCGTCGGGCTCGGGCTCATCGGCGGGTCGATCGCGATCGAGTTGCGTCGTGCCGGCTTCTCGTCGAGTATTGCCGGCGTCGAATCGAACGCGCGCAACGCGCGGCTGGCGCTCGAGGCCGGGCTCGTCGACGAGGTCACGTCGCTCGACGCGGCGGTGCGCGAGGCCGGCGTCGTCGTCCTCGCGATTCCCGTCGACGCGATCCGGGAGATCGCGCCCGCGACGCTCGACCAGATCGGCGAGCGCGCGGTCGTCGTCGACACGGGATCGACCAAGGCGTCGGTCTGCGCCACCCTCGCAGCGCACTCCAGGCGCGGGCAGTTCGTGGCGGCGCATCCGATCGCCGGAACCGAGAACTCCGGGCCGCTGGCCGCGCTGGCGGGGCTCTTCCGCGGCAAGGTGAACATCGTCTGCGAGCGCGAGCGCTCGACGGCGCGCGCGCTCGCGACGGCCGAGACGATGTTCGAGCTCCTCGGGCTGCGGACGATTTTCATGGGAGCGGAGGAGCACGACCTGCACCTCGCCTACGTCTCGCATCTGTCGCACGTCAGCTCGTTCCTCCTCGGACAGACGGTTCTCGACATCGAGAAGAGCGAGGAGAACATCTTCGACCTCGCCGGAAGCGGTTTCGCTTCGACCGTTAGGCTTGCAAAGAGCTCGCCGGCGATGTGGGTGCCGATTTTCGAGCAGAACTCGGCGAACCTGCTGCGCGCGCTCGACGAGTACATCGCGCACCTCGCGACGTTCCGCCGCGCGCTTGCCGACCATGACACCGAAGCACTCTCGGCGATCACCGCGAGAGCGAACGACATCCGGCGCGTCCTCGACGCCCTCGGCGAACGAGCCGCGTCAGGCGCGCAGCCGGCGCGGGGCGTGCCGGAAACGACACCCAACCTGATTCTTTCAGAAGATCGTGGAGGTCAGTCATGACGCCAGCCATCCAACCACAAGTCCCGTCGAGCTGGATCCCGGGCGCGCGGCCCTTCGTGATCGGAGGCCCGTGCAGCGCCGAGACCGAGACGCAGACGGTCGAGACCGCGCGGCAGCTTCACGCGACCGGGAAGATCCACGCTCTGCGCGCCGGAATCTGGAAGCCGCGCACGAGACCGGGGCAGTACGAAGGGGCAGGCGAGCCGGGGCTCGCATGGCTCCGGCGCGCCAGGGAAGAGACGGGGCTTCCGGTCACGACGGAGGTCGCGAACGCGAGGCACGTCGAGGCATGCCTCGAGGCCGGAGTCGACTTCCTCTGGGTGGGCGCGCGGACGACCGTGAATCCGTTCTCGGTGCAGGAGATCGCCGACGCGCTTCGCGGCGTCGACGTGCCGGTTCTCGTGAAGAACCCGGTGAGCCCCGACATCGAGCTCTGGATCGGAGCGCTGGAGCGCTTCGACCACGCCGGGATCACGAAGTTAGGCGCAATCCACCGCGGTTTCTCGTCGTTCGACAAGGGGCCGTTCCGCAACGCGCCGCTCTGGGACATCCCGATCGAGCTGAAGACGCGGGTGCCGACGCTGCCGATCCTCTGCGACCCGAGCCACATCTGCGGGAACCGCGAGCTGATTCCGTTCGTCGCGCAGAAGGCGCTCGACCTCGACATGGACGGGCTGATGATCGAGAGCCACTGGACTCCCGACGACGCATGGAGCGACGCGAAGCAGCAGCTCACGCCGTCGTCGCTACGGCAACTGCTCTCCGGCCTCGTCGTACGCGAGCGGTCGAGCGAGAACGAGGAGTTTGCCGATGTACTCTCGAAGCTTCGCGAGGAGATCGACGAGCTCGACCAGGACATCATGCAGAAGCTCGCGACGCGGATGAAGATCGCGCAGAAGATCGGCCGCTACAAGCGCGACAACAACGTCACGATCCTCCAGGTGAGTCGCTGGGAGGAGATCATCCGCACACGCAGCGCCATCGGCTGCGCGATGGGTCTCGACGAAGGTTTCGTCCGAGACCTCCTGCGCCTCATTCACCACGAGTCGATCCAACTGCAGGCGAAGATCATGAACGCGACGAATTAGAACGCGAAACGCGAAACGCGGAATGCGGAATGCGGAACGCGGAACGCGAAACGCGGAATGCGGAATGCGGAACGCGGAATGAGAGGTCCGTGTTAGCGAATTTGGCGGAGATTGAACGTCGCCCTGTTGCCGCGTAGCGGCAACCGAGCTTAGCCCCCGGTCGAAGACCGGGGGTGCGGAACCACGAGAAAATTCGCGCCGCGTAGCGGCGCTGGAGTCCGATGTCCGTCGAGCTTCGCGATCGGTCCGGCGCCGCCATGCGGCGCAACCAATCTCTCAATCGCATTCCCCCGGTCTTCGACCGGGGGCTAAGATCGGACGTCGCTACGCGACGCGCAGGTTTTACAATCCGCAATCCGCAATCCGCAATCCGCAATCCGCGTTCCGCGTTCCGCGTTCCGCGTTCCGCAATCCGCAATCCGCATTCCGCATTCCGCATTCCGCATTGCTTCACCGGATGTACCCCAGCGACCGCAGACTCTCGTAGTACTCCTCGCTCGTCTGCGCCTCCGTTCGGGAGACGTCGCGCTCGCCATAGCTGGGGATCGTGCGGGGGGTGCCGGAGCCCGCGAATGGTCTGCCCTGCATGTCGGCGGCGACCGGGAAGCCGCTGAGGTGGAGCACGGTCGGGGCGATGCCCGCGATCGCCGGCTTGTCTCCCGACGTCGCGAGCGTCGTCGCGACGATCGCGTCGCCCGACTGCCCCTCGCCCGGCAGCCCGACGAGGATCACCTCGTATCCGCGGGCATGCAGTGACGATACGGCAGCGAAGAGGCTGTCGATGATCGTCGACGACGCCGCGAGCCTCGCGCCTGCGTCGAGGTCGATCCTGTTGAGCACGATGTCGAGGGCGGGAAGGAATAGGGTCGCAAATCGGGGAGAGCGTTTTTCGATCTCCGAGTCGAAGCGGCGGATCGCTTCGCGGTCGATCGCGATCGCGAGCTCGGCCGGGCTCGCGGCCGGCATCTGCTCGGCCATGCGCGAGAACAGCGCCTCCTGCGAGAGCGAGCGAAGGCCCGTCGTGTCTTCGTCGCCCGTCACCCACCAGTTCACCGCCAGGGACGACACGCCGCGCTCTGCGAGGATCTCCCAGGCGTACGCGCGGCGCCGGGCGGTTGGAGGGAGCGGGACGCGCTCAGCGATTCCGAGCGGTGACGCGATCGCATCGATCGCGAAGGCGTAGCGGGACACCGCCTGCAGCACGCGGCCGCTCGTGGCGAGCCGCACTCCTTCGATTGCGTGGACGCCGTGAAGCGACGGACTCGTGCCGGTTCCGACCGTCGCCCATCTCTCGGCCGCCGAGCGCGACCCGGAGAGCGGAGGCGTTGAAACCATCGTTCCGAGTGTTGCTTCGGAGCTTCGTCGCGTCTCGAAGATGTCCCAGGTGAGCCCGTCGACCGCGATCAGCGCGACTTTCGAGCCGGTCTGCATCACCGGGATGCTCGCCGGGGCCTGTGCCGAGCCCTCCGGCCCCGTCGTGAGCGACCAGACGCCGATCGAGGACGCGATGAGGATCGCGACGACCGTCATCGGCGCGGTCCGGTCGCGCCTGTGAACCGCGGGTATCCGTTTCGCCTCGTGAATCGAGAAGGAAAGAAGCGCCGCCGACACGATGATCGAAGATGCGAGGAAGAAGACGACGACGAGCACGCCTCCCGCGACGAGCTCCACGATCGAGGGGGGGCCGTCGAAACCGGACCACCAGACGACGAGCGCCAGCGAGAGGCCGCCCGAGAACAGGAGCGTCAGGCCCGTCATCAGTGCGGGGCTGTCGATCGCGAGCCCCGGGCTCCGCCGGAGTCCGAGCGCGACGAGGACGATGAGCACCAGCAGGCCGAGGAACGCGCCGGCGGTCTGTACGCCGCCGATCACCAGGGCGTCCGCGAGTGCGACCGGCCGGTTGCGGAGGATCGTGATCACGAGCAGCGGCAACACCGCGAATACCGACGACAGAAACGACGCCTTCGTCGAGACGGCGAAGAGCTCTGCCCAGAAGGTGCGCGAGCTCCAGGGGTCGAGCGCGAACCAACGCTCGATCCCGTGCGTCAGATAACCGAGGGAGCGGAGCTGGTCGCGGAGGTCGTCGACGGAGCGGTCGGACATTCGGCGGGTAGTTTATTCGGGGAATGCGGAATGCGGAACGCGGAATGCGGAATGAGAGGCGCGGGCCCCGTCAATGGTGGGCGGATGGGCGCTTGAGTCGACACCGAAATGTCGAACGAAGAATGAAGAACGAAGAATTTAGAAGGGGTGGTGGCGGCACCTCTCGAGCGCGGGGGAGTCCGTGGTTCTTCATTCTGCATTCCTCATTCTTCATTCGACATTTCGGTTTCCGCTCAAAGGCCGGCGATCCGGCGAATGCGTTTCCGCCGTCCCCGTCTCCCATTCGGTCGCGGAATTTCCCCGACCCCCGTCGGCTTAGGAAGCTGTTGCAGCCAAATCTTCCTCGAGGAAACGAAGTAAGTCCATGATAGACAAAGTCCTTACGGCGATTTTCGGATCCAGGCACGATCGCGAAGCCAAGCGCATGCTTCCCGTCGTCGTCGAGATCAACGCGATCGAGCCGTCGATGCGGGCGCTCTCCGACGATCAGCTTCGCGCAAAGACCGCCGAGTTCAAGGAGCGCATCAAGCCGAAGGTCGACGCCCTCGATGAGGCGCTCGCGAATCCCGAAGAGCCGGAGGAGATCCGCTTCGCGAAAGACGCGCTCCGCGAAGCGCTCGACGCGCTGCTCCCCGAGGCGTTCGCGGTCTGTCGCGAAGCCGGCCGTCGCGTGCTCAACATGCGGCACTTCGACGTCCAGCTCATGGGCGGCATGGTCCTGCACCGCGGGCGCATCGCCGAGATGCGTACCGGTGAAGGAAAGACGCTCGTCTCGACGCTCCCTGGCTACCTCAACGCCCTGACCGAACGCGGCGTCCATGTCGTGACGGTCAACGATTACCTCGCCCGCCGCGACTCCGAGTGGATGGGCCGCATCTACAAGTTCCTCGGCCTGACCGTCGGCTGCATTCAGCACGACTTCGGTGACAAGGAGCGGCAGGAAGCCTATCGCTGCGACGTCACCTACGGCACGAACAACGAGTTCGGCTTCGACTACCTGCGCGACAACATGAAGTTCGACCTCGCGGCGATGGTGCAGCGCCGCCACGTCTACGCGATCGTCGACGAGGTCGACTCGATCCTCATCGACGAGGCGCGCACGCCGCTCATCATCAGCGGCCCCTCGGAGATCTCGGTCGACAAGTACTTCACCTGCGACCGGATCATCCCGAAGCTCGCCCCCGAGGACTACCAGATCGACGAGAAGCAGCACACCGCCGTGCTCACCGAGCAGGGCGTGTCGCATGCAGAGAAGCTTCTCAACGTCGAGAACCTCTACGAGCCGGAGAACATGGACACGCTGCACGCCGTGAACCAGGCGTTGCGCGCGCACAAGCTCTACAAGTTCGACGTCGACTACGTCGTCAAGGACGGCGAGGTCATCATCGTCGACGAATTCACGGGCCGCCTCATGCCGGGCCGCCGCTGGTCGGACGGGCTCCACCAGGCGGTCGAGGCCAAGGAAGGGGTCAAGATCGAGTCGGAGAGCCAGACCTTCGCGACGATCACCTTCCAGAACTACTTCCGCATGTACGAGAAGCTCTCGGGCATGACGGGAACCGCCGACACCGAGGCGGCCGAGTTCGAGAAGATCTACAACCTCGAGGTCAACGTCATCCCGACGAACCGGCCGATGATCCGCGCGGATCTCGCCGACCTCGTCTATCGGACTGAGCGCGAGAAGTTCCAGGCGATCGTCGATGAGATCAGGGAGCTGAACGAGCGGGGACAGCCGGTGCTCGTCGGCACGATCTCGATCGAGAAGTCCGAAGCGCTCGCCGCGCAGCTCAAGCGCACGGGGATCCCCCACGTCGTCCTCAACGCGAAGCACCACGAGCGCGAGGCGGAGATCGTCGCGAACGCGGGCCGCGTCGGCGCCGTGACGATCGCGACGAACATGGCGGGCCGCGGCACCGACATCATCCTCGGCGGGAGCCTCGACAACATGATCGAGCTCGCGTCACGGGACGTCGAAGACGCGAACGAGAGAGCGCGGCTCGTCGAGGAAGCGCGCGCGGAGTGGCAGGAACTGCACGAGCAGGTCATCGCCGTCGGCGGGCTGCGCATTCTCGGCACCGAGCGCCACGAGTCGCGCCGCATCGACAACCAGCTCCGCGGACGCTCGGGCCGCCAGGGCGACCCGGGATCGTCGCGCTTCTACCTCTCGCTCGAAGACGACCTGATGCGCAAGTTCGGGTCGGACCGGATCATGGGGCTGATGGAGCGCCTCGGAATGGAAGAAGGCGTCCCGATCGAGCACGGCATGGTCAGCCGCTCGATCGAGCGGGCGCAGAAGCAGGTCGAAGGACGCAACTTCGAGATCCGCAAACACCTGCTCGAGTACGACGACGTCATGAACAAGCAGCGTGAGACGGTCTACACGCTGCGCAAGGGAGTCCTCGAAGGGCGCGAGGGGCGCGAGTACGTGCTCAATGCCGCCGAGGATATCGCCGGATACCTCGTCGACCTCCATCTGCCGAAGGAAGAGAAGCACGGCGAGGAGTGGAACGAGGCGGAGCTGAACGCCGAGCTCTTCGACTACTTCGGCCTCGACCTCCGCTCGATCGGCGCCGACCCGCGCGAGATCGGCCGGGACGTCGTCGATGAGAAGGTCATCGAGGCGGTGAAGAAGCGCTACGAAGAGCGCGAGGCCCTCGTCGGCATCGACATGATGCGCATCCACGAAAAGTACCTCGTGCTCCAGGTGCTCGACGTGCAGTGGAAGGATCACCTGCTGGCGCTCGATCACCTGAAGGAAGGCATCGGCCTGCGCGGTTACGGCCAGCGCGATCCGCTCGTGGAGTACAAGAGAGAGTCGTTCGACATGCTGCGGGCGATGCTCGAGCGCGTTCAGGACCGCGTCGTGAAGGTCCTGTTCAAGACGGAGATCGTCGTCGAGGAAGGGGCGCCCTCCGGGCCGCGCCCGCTGTCGCGTTCGGCCCCGGCCGCCCAGCTCCCCTTGCCCACGGCACCGAAAGCGCGAGATCTCGTCTTCTCCGCGCCGTCGAAGGAAGCTCCGATGCCGCAGAAGCGCAAGGAAGCGAAGGTCGGAAGAAACGATCCCTGCCCCTGCGGCTCCGGCAAGAAGTACAAGAAGTGCCACGGAGTGGAAGCCACCGCGTAGCGAAGCTCACATGGAGCGCGCGCTGTAGCGCGGCGCGAAGCGTAGAATGGGCGCTCATCCGACCCGCGCTGCTCTGGCAGCACTGGAGGCGCACATGAGGTTCCCGGCTGCAGCGCTGGCATTCTCGCTCGCGATCATCCCCTTCGTCGCGCAGGCGGCGACGCTCACCATCGAGCCCGCGTCCCAGATCATCGAGGCCGGCGACGACGCGGAGCTGTACCTCACCATCGATCCGCCGCCGCTCCAGGACGTCGAAGTGACGCTCGAGCTCGACGACTACGAAATCGCCTACGTCGACGAGACCGTGACGATTCGCGCGGGAGAGAGCGAAGTCGAGATCGAGGTGGAGACCTACTCGGAAGGCGGGCCGATTCTCGTGACGGCACGGCTTCCCGAGTCGCTCGGCTCCGTTGAGGCGAGCGCGTCGATTCTCGTCATCGGCGTGGCGATCGGTCCCGAGTACCAGGAGGTGGCGCCGGGTGACGAGGTGTACTTCTGGGTCTGGCTCAGCCATCCGCAGCCAACCGACATCACGCTGCAGGTATCGAGCGATTCCCCCGGTGTGTTAGGCCTGCCGACGACGGTCGTCCTCCCTGCCGGCGAAACCGATCTCGAGTTCGTGGCCACGACGCTCGTCCCCGAGGGAGAGGCAGAGGTTCGCGTCGACTTTCCGGAGTATCTGGCGGAGGCCTACGCCGCGGCGTACGTCGTGATCACCGAGAATCCGGCGACGATCGTCATCGACGAGTGGCCTGAGGTGCTGATCGGCTACGCCGGCGACACCCAGCCGCTCACGACCACCTACGTGCTCACGAACATCGGCGACCAGGCGACGACGATCACACTCGACCAGTCGGGAGACTTCTTCACGCAGTCGCCGGAGCTGTTCACGCTGGCGCCCGAGTCGTCTCAGGTCGTGACGATCACGGCGCTGCCGCGGCCTCCGGGCGAGTACGAAGGCGAGTCGCGGCCGATGGGGTCGGGTTTGCCGGAAGGGCTCGAGATCGACGTCGACCTCTTCGTCGAGGAGCCGCCGTCGGGAACTCCCGACGCCGCCGCGGAATCGAATCGTGTCGATGTCTCCGCCCCGGTCGGCATCAACCCCGCCGGCTCGGTTCGATTCACAAACAAGGGCAGCGGAAACGTCGTGGGCGTGTTGCAGAGCGACAACGCTTGGATCACGCCGCAGGCGGGACGCGTGACGATCGCGCCCGGGGCAACGGGCGAGTTCAGTTTCACGGTCGATCGTACGCAGCAGTTCGGCGGCGCGGCGGAGCTCGGAACAGACAAGGGAACGCTTTCGCTCGTCTACCTTCAGGGGAGCGGCTCGTCAGGAAAGCAGACGATGAACGGCGGCCCCTCGCTCGCGACTCCGGTGACGGTCGTCGACACGACGAAGCCGGCGGCGTCGGCGGGAGGCATTCCGCCGCTCGTCCCGGGCGAAATTGCCTTCTTCATCGGCGGCGTCGGTCACGTGACGGGTGGGGCAGGAAGGCTGTTCATCTCGGACCTCGCCATCGTGAACCAGGGCAGACTGCCACTTCCCGCGCTCAACACGTGGTACCGGCCCGCCGGAGCGACAGCACAGGGTCAGGTCTCGCAGTTCTCGGCGGTCGGCGGGAACAGCTCGATCCAGCTCGCCGACATCGTGAGCACCGTCTTCGGCCAGGATGCGCAGGTGGGGACCTTCCAGACGCGAACGACGACGCCCGCACTTCTCTCGCTCACGGCGAGCGTTTTCAATGCGAACAATCCGAAAGGAACGTACGGCACGGCGCTTCCGGTCTTTCGCTCCGACCGCTCCGCGATTCCGGGCCAGGAGCTCTGGATCACGGGTCTCGCGAAGGATGCGGGGAGCTACACGAACTTCTACCTGCAGGAGACGGGTGGAATCGACGCGACGGTCTCGATCGAGCTGCGAGACAGGACCGGGGCGGTGCTCGACCGCCGGGATGGCGTGAGCGTCCCCGCGTTCGGCCTCACTTCGATCACCGATATCGCGAAGGAGGGAGCCGTGGTCGCCCGGGTCCTCGGAATCACCGGGGGACAGGTCATGGCCTTTGCGACGCCGGTCGACAACGTGAGCGGCGACACCTGGGCGCTGGCCGACTGGGGCAAGGTCTCCGGCGCGGCGGCAGGGCAGGAGCAGATCGTTCCAGTTGCCGGCTCGGCGCCCGGCGCCAACAACACTTTCTTCCGAACCGACCTCGCGGTGACGAATGCGGGAGCGGCTCCCGTGTCAGTCAACCTGCGATATTTCCGTCGCGAGGGAGGCGCTCCGGTCGAGAAGGCGATGACTCTTGCCGCCGGGCACACCGAGGTGCTCACCGACGTCGTCGGAACATTCCTCGGGGTGTCCAATACGGTTGGGTTCATGCGGCTCACAGGGCCAGCGGGCTCGAGCATCGTCATGACGAGCCGGACCTACACGACGGCGGGAGCCGAGGGCACGTTCGGCACCGCGGTGCCGACGTTGACGTCCTCGTTCGCGCTTGGTGCGGGAAAGTCGCGCACCTTCGGCGGGCTTCCCGACACGAACGTGAAGACGGTCAACCTCGCGACGCCGGGGACCTTCCGCACGAATTTCGGATTTGTCGAAGTCGACGGCCAGCCTGCGCTCGTGCGGGTCTCCGCGCTCTACGCGAACGGACTCCAGCTCGCGTCGGGAGGTGCGACCGCGAGCCTCGACATCCAGGTCGGCGCCGGTGAGTTCCGTCTCTACAACGGCATGCTGAAGGCGATTCTGGGCCCGGGTCGCGACACGACGCTCGACGACGTCGCGAACGTGCAGCTCCGGTTCGACGTGCTCAGCGGCAGCGGCCGGATCATTCCGTTCGTGACGACGACCGACAATGGCACGGGCGACACGGTGATGCAGGTGGAGTAGGGGGACATGTGGAGTGCGAAAGCGAAGCTTTCGCGCTCTCTCGGCGGTAGCGCAGCGTCTGCAGCGTCGGTCCGAGGTTCCAGCCCTTCGACGGTTCGCCGAAGCTCCGCTTCGGCACGGTAGAGCGAAAGCTGCGCTTTCGCACTCCACACGAGTCTATCGCCTGCGTTTCGCCGCGCCCGCCAGGAGACGCTCCGTCGTGATGATTGCGCGGACGTGCTCGCCTTCGCCGATCGGCCCCGCCTCGTCGAATGCCTCGACTCGGAAACGGAACAGCCGGCCTTCGGGCCCGAGGTAGGTCGCGATTGCCTTCACCTCGCAGCCCACGGGGGTCGCGGCCGTGTGGCGTACGTCGAGCGAATAGCCGACGGAGAGCTCTCCCGCTTTCAGATGTGGACGCAGAACCCTGGCCGCTGCAAGTTCCATGATCGCGACCATCCGTGCCGTGGCGAAGACCTCGGGGAAGCTGTCCTCGTTCGAGATCGAGAGAGCCGCGGCCGTGTCCTCGCGCGTTACGGTGAACCCCGCCTCGCCCGTCTGTCCGATGTCGATCGTGCGCTCGCTCATAGCTGCCTAACGCTCCTCGTGCGAAGTGTCCCCTCGTTCGATCTGAATCTAGCACGGAGTGCTAGGCTCGTCAGCGTTTCGCGGATATTGCACGCGCCGCGGGGTACGGATTGTTCGCTGCCGAAACCGGACGCACCTGTCGCGCGTAGAATCACGCGATGCGAAAGCTCGTTTTTCTCCTCTCCGCGATGGCATTCGCCTTCACGGCGGCCGCGGCGTCGCCGCGCGTCGTCGTAACCGAGATTCCCTCACGCGACGCATGGCGCGTGGCGTGGGAGTTCGACCGCGAGTTGATCGGGCTCAGCTTTCAGCGCGGACGGGAGCCGTTCCGCGCGGAGACGTGGCGGATCGTCGAGCCGGCCGGCGCGCGCTGGGGGGAGGTCGACGGGCGCGACGCAATCCTCGCTGCAGCCGGCACGCGGCGCGTCGTCGTCGAGCTCGACTCCGACTTCCGGCTCAGGAAGAAGGACTATCACATCAACGTCGCATTCACCGACGGGAGCCGCCTCCTTTACTCGGGCCACCTCGCGGCGTTGCCTCTCGAGCGCTGCGCGTCGTGCGAGAAGGGCCATTCGGTCGCGGACGAAGGCGTCGGAGACGTCGCGTGGCGGTTCGAGACCGAAGCCGGCCGCTCAGTCCGGCTGCTCGACCAGGCGGGTCGAGGACGGCTCGACTGGACGCCGCGGCCCGGGCGGGAACGGGAGGACGGGACCTACGTCTACTTCGGCGCGATCGAACCGGTGCCCGCGGCGTCGATGACGCTGCTGGTCGATCCCGGCATGCCGCGATGGCTCGTCGAGGGAATCCGCGCAGAGTTTCCGAAGATGTTCGACTTCCACGCGAGGCTGACCGGGACGCAGCTCGACTTCGTTCCACTCGTGCTGCTGTCGTACCAGGCTGACCACGGACAGGGACTGACCCTCGCGGGGGGGACGCTCGAAGGGCTGGCGCAGATTGCGGCGTTAGGGAAGGCGTGGGAGACGAAGACGCCCGAGGCCGAGCGGCTCTGGTTCCGGCACCTCGCGCACGAGGCATTTCATTTCTGGGACGGCCAGATGTTTCGCGCCGACGAGAAGAGCGAGTGGCTCTCGGAGGCGGCAGCGGAGTACGCCTCGTTTCTCGCGCTTCGAGATCGCGGGCTCGTCGACGACGCGCAACTCGAGCGCGCGCTCGTCGAGGAGTGCAACGACTGCCTCGTGCTCGCGCGAGGAATGTCGATTGCGGAAGCGCCCGCGCAGGGGAACTTCGACATCGTCTACAGTTGCGGGCTCGTGACGCAGTACCTCGCCGATCGCGCGATGTCATCCGGAGGGAAGGGACCGGGCATCGGCGCACTCTACCGGGAGCTCTTCGATCCGCGGGGAGACAGAAGATACGGCGCGACGGAGTTTCTGCGGCTCGTCGCCGGGCAGGGCGATCGCTTCACGACCGCGGCGATCGCGACGATCGTGAACGAGGGCGTCGAGCGCGACTTCGACCTTTTTCTTGCCGAGGCGCTGCGCAACGTGGGAGTTCCGGTCACTCTTGGCGCCGCGACCGAAGCGGCGGTCTCGCAGGCGACGGCGCGTGACGAGGTCCGAGCGCTGATTCGCTCGTGCGCCTGCGCGCGCGGCGACGACGATCTCTGCAAGTCTCCTGACACGGTGGTCTGCGTCGACGGATGGAGCGTCCGCTCGAAGCCCGAGCGAGGTGCGGTTGCGCTGGCCGAGGCGGTGGAGCGGGGCAACACCGTGACGATTGCAATTGGCCGGAGCGCCGCGCCGCGCGAGCTGCGCTGCCCTGCGGCCAGCCGTGCGCACAGACGACTCCTCGTGCTGGAGTGAGGGGTTGCAGGTAGGGGGCGCGACTCGCCGGCGCTGCGCGATAGGTGAATTCGCCTTTCCCCACGCGCCAATTTTCGCCGGGAATGCAGTGCTAGTATCTCTGTTGGACACCGGCAATGAAGAACGAGAGCTACGACGTCGTCATCCTCGGCGGAGCCTTCAGTGGCGCCGCGGCCGCGACGCTTCTGCGCCGCGAGCGGCCTAACCTGCGCGTCCTCGTGGTCGAGAAAGAGACTGCATTCGACCAGAAGGTGGGGGAGGCGACGACGGAGATGTCGGGGATGTTCATCTCCCGGCGGCTTCGCCTCTGGCATCACCTCGAGATGGAGCAACTGCCCAAGGAAGGGCTCCGCTACTGGTTCTCGAACGAGAAGGTGACCGGGCACGCGAACGCGAGCGAGGCGGGCGCGCTCTACCGGAGCACGGTTCCTTCGTTCCAGCTCCGGCGCGACGCTCTCGACGAGCACATGCTCGCCACGGCCGTCGGGGAGGGCGCGGAACTGCTGCGGCCCGCGAAGGTGAAGGACGTCGTGCTCGGCGACTTCGACAGCCGGGTCATGCTCGAGAAGGATGGCGAAGCGCACGAGGTCACCGCGAAGTGGGTGATCGATGCGACGGGCCGCGTCGCGTTCGTGGGTCGGAAGCTCGGCCTGATCGACCGGAACGAGGCGCATCCGATCGCCGCGATGTGGGCGCGCTGGAACGGCGTGAAGCACATCGACGACGTCGCCGCGCGCGAGGGCGGCGTGCTCGGCGGGAGGAACATCGGCTCGCGACGGCTCGCGACGAACCACTACGTCGGTCGCGGTTACTGGATATGGGTGATCCCCCTCGGCAACGGAGAGACGTCGATCGGCGTCGTCTGGGACAAGCGGCTCGTGAAGCTGCACGAGAGCCGCGAGCGGGAGGCCGATTTCGACGCGTTCCTCCGCGCGAACCCCGCGCTCGCGGAGATCATCGACGGCGCCGGCTTCAAGCGCGACGACTTCCGCTTTTACCCGCATCTCCCCTACGTCACGCGCCAGTACATGGGCAAGGGCTGGGCGCTCGTCGGCGACGCCGCGGCATTCCTGGATCCCTACTACTCGCCGGGGCTCGACCACTGCTCGTTCTCCGTCGAGGCGACGGTGAATCTCCTCGTCGACTGGTTCGACGGCAAGGACATCGCGATGCGCACGGAGGAGCATAACGAGACGTTCCTTCGCTCCTATCACGCATTCTTCGAGGGGATCTTTCGCGACAAGTACTACTACATGGGAGAGCACGACCTGCTCTCGGCAGCGACGCTCATCGACACGGCGCAGTACTACATCTTCATCGTCATTCCGGCCTATCGCATCTTCAAGCGCTTCCACTGGATGCCGGTTCTCGGGCCGAAGGAGGCGAGGTTCAGTTATGCGCTGCTTCGCGCGTACAACCGGAGCTTCAAGCGGCTCGCGCTGCTGCGGGAGGAGATGGGGGTCGCCGGCAGGCGCAACGACGGAAGGCGGATCAACTTCTTCTTCAATCTGGGTCTCGCCCCGTTCCATATGCTCGGCCGCGGGTTGAAGCTCTGGTTGTTCGCGGAGATCGAGGGGCTCGGCCTCCTCGCGAAGAAGATGCTCGGCGGCAAACGCCGGAAGGCGGCCACCGAACCGATGCCCGACTCGGGCCTCGGCTCTTCCGCGAACCAGGGACCTCGTTAGGCGCGGGGCCTCGGCAGCGGTCCGCCGCAGCCTGCGTTGCACTGCCGAAATTGTCGTCCTGAGCGAAGCGAAGGACCTCTCAGGCTGGCACCGATGAAGTCGTGGGCCCTCCGATTCGCGGGTAATCGCACGCCAGTCCTAACCTGAGAGGTCCTTCCTCCCTCGCTGGCGCTCGGTCGTCAGGACGACACGTCGGGTGGGTATCGCGTGGCGGTTGACGTGCCAGCGATGGAGCACCGCCTGCTTTGACCTCTGACCTATGGCCTTTAGCCTGCCTTCTCGTAACCGTTCATTTACTTGACTAGTCAACTATTGCGACGTAATCTATCGACATGTCACGGAACGCCAGCCGTCTTCAGGAACAGCTCGGGCAGCGGAAGCCCTTCAGGTCGCTCGCACAGGAGGCGTTCGTCGGGCTCCTGCGCACGGCCGACGTGGTGCGCAGATCGTACGGGGGCGTTCTCGCCGCCGGGGAGCTGACGGTGCAGCAGTACAACGTGCTCCGTATCCTGCGGGGGGCCGGCGCCGAGGGGCTGCCGACTCTCGAGATCGGCACGCGAATGATCGAGCAGGCGCCCGGAATCACGCGCCTTCTCGACCGCCTCGAGGCGAAGCAGCTCGTCCGCCGCGAACGATGCGTGCACGACCGCCGGCAGGTCCTCTGCTACATCACGAAGGAAGGGCTCGCGCTGCTGGCGGAGCTCGACCAGCCGATCGACGAGGCCGACGAGGCTTCGATGTCGGGGCTCACGAAGGCGGAGACGAAAGCGCTGATCCGCCTCCTCGACAAAGTGCGCGCCGCGCACGGCGAATGAAAACCGTTCATCCACCTCCGGAGCCATCCGGAATCAACCAGAGGCAACAAACCACGGAAAGGAAGATCACCCCATGAAACGCTCACTCATCCTCGCAATTGCAATCGTTGCCATGATGCCGCTCGTCGCGTCGGCGGCCGACTTCTACGTCGTCGACAAGACCCACTCGGACGTCTCGTTCAAGGTGCGGCATCTCGTCGCGAACACGCCCGGCCGTTTCACCGACTACAGCGCGAACATCGCGCTGGAGCCGTCGGACCTGACGAAGTCGACCGTTGAGTTCACGATCCAGGCCGCGAGCATCGACACCGATAACGCCGATCGTGACAAGCACCTGCGCACCGAAGACTTCTTCTGGGTCGAGAAGCACCCGACCCTCACCTTCAAGAGCGAGAAGATCGTCAAGACGGGCAACGACGAGTTCGACGTGACGGGAACGCTGACGATGCGCGGCGTTTCGAAGAGGATCACGGTGCCCGTCGAGTTCGGCGGATTCATGAAGGACCCGTGGGGCAACGACAAGGCGGGCTTCACGATGGACTTCAAGGTGAACCGGAAGGACTTCGGCATCAACTGGAACAAGGCGCTCGACCAGGGCGGTGTCGTCCTCGGCGAGGACGTGAAGATCAGCCTCAGTCTCGAGCTCAACAAGAAGAAGTAAGAACTCGCCACTTTCCACACACCGGAGAGCGTCCCGGGACGGGCCTCGCGCCGGCATCGATCCAAGAAACACGAGAAGCACAAGGAGATACCCATGAACAACGTTGCAGCGCTCGACCAGAAACTCAACGAGATGATTCTCGGCGGCAAGGCGATGGAAGCGTTCGAGCAGTTTTACGCCGACGACATCGTGATGCAGGACAACGACGACGCGCCGTTCGTAGGCAAGGCGTTCAACCGCGAGCGCGAGGTGAAGTTCTTCGATTCGATCGGCGAAGTGCACCAACTCAGCATGGATGGCGTCGCTACCGGCGATTCGGTCAGCATGAGCGAATGGACGTACGACATCACGTTCAAGGGCGGGCCGCGCGTGAAGTGGAGCCAGGCGGCCGTTCGCCGCTGGACCGGCGACAAGGTCATCCACGAGCGCTTCTTCCACAAGACGCTGGGCTGAGCCCCGGCAGAAGACGAACGCGAAACGCGGCGCCGATGGCGCCGCGTTTTCGTTTCAGCCCGAGACACGCGTCGGCAGGCCTCTCAAATCCGAAATCCGAGAGCTACTCTTCGCGCAGCAGTCTTCCGACGATCACGGTGACGTTGTCGGTACCGCCTTCGGCGAGGGCGAGGTCGACGAGTTTCCTGCACGCTTCCGAGGGGGAGACCGCATCGGCGACGACGATTCCCATGCGCTCCTCGGTGACGTGCTTGTTGAGCCCGTCGGTGCAGAGCACGAGCGAGTCGCCCGGCTCCATCGCCACGCGGTAGGAGAGGACTTCGGGCATGTGGGCGGCGGAGCCGCCGACCGCACTGGCGAGGATATGTTTCATCCTCGAGTTCTCGGCGGCGTCGGCATCGAGCACGCCGCTGTCGACGAGCACCTGCGCGACAGTCTGGTCCTTGGTCAGGCGCAGCGCGGAGCCGCCCCGGACGAGGTACGCGCGGCTGTCGCCGACGTGAACGATCCAGGCGCGAGCGCCGAGAACGAAAGCCATGGTCAGGGTCGTCGCCATCCCTTTTCGATCGGGACGCTCTACGATCTCCTGCTTCAGCCGCTCATCCGAGTCGAGAATGATCTTGCCGAGTTGCTCGATCAGCTCGTCCTCGAGATTCGAGTCGGCGGCCGCCTGCCCGAGGCCGAGCGGGCGCGTGAAGAACGAGAGAAAGGTGTCGACGGTGAGCGCACTGGCCTCGTGTCCGAACTCGGAGCTGCCGATTCCGTCGGCGACGACGAGCACCGTTCCTCCGTGTCCACTCGGGAGGATGCCGGGCCCGCCGATGTCGCGGCTCGACGCCAGCACTTCGAACGACCGCATCACGCGGCCGACCAGGAATCGGTCGGCGTTCGCCGTCCGGACTTTTCCCGTGTCACTGATCCCGTCAACGTCGAATCGCATCGAATCCCTCGGGCGCTGCGCAGGCAGACGCAGCTGGCGCCGGAAAGTATAAGCCGGTGCGGGTGCCGGGTCATGCACTGTCTCGCGCCCGATCGCCCGGCGCCGAGCAGACCGGCGATTCGCCGCACGGAGCGGCGAAGGTGAGGGCCATGTTCACGACGGCCGCGGACGGAACGCGCTCGAGCGCGTCAAGCGCCGACGTAGCGTAGCGGCGGCGGGGTGATCTGCTGCCATTCGTACTCCTCGATGGCGTGGCCGATCCAGCCGATCGATCGGCCGAGGGCGGCGAGCGTAATCGGGGCGTCGGCGGGGAAATGCATGGCGCGCGCGAGGGCGACGACGGCGAACTCGAGAGTCGGCTTCTCTCCGAGAAGCTCGTCGGCGGCGGCCACGAGCTTTTTCGAACGCGTGTGATCCTTCGAGCCTTTTGCCGCGGCGTCGACCATGTCGAGGAGAAGCGCGGCGCGCGGGTCGCCGTTGGGATGCATCGGGTCGCCGAAGCCGGGGATCGCCTCGCCGCGCTCGAGGCGGGCGCGAAGCGCCGCTCCGGCGTCGGCGGGGCGGGCGACCTCCGACAGGAGCGCGTCGACCCGTCCGATGGCGCCGCCGCAGCGGACGCCGCGGAACGCTGCCAGCGCGCCGGAGACCGCGGCGTACGGGGTCGCGCCTGCCGCGGCGACGGTGCGGGCCGCGAGCGTCGCGTGGTCGGCAGGCTCGTCGGCGCCGAGAATGATCGCCGCGCGCACGAGCTCGGTCGCGCGTTTTTGCTGCGGCGACCAGGCCGAGCGAAGCGCGTCGGCGATGCCGGTCGAGGCCTCGAAGCACTTGCCGGCGACCGACTCGGTCATCATCTGAAGGATGGCTGCTCCGGTGCGTGCGGCGGGAACCGCGCGAAGGTCCCACGAGGACGCGTCGTCGTCGGAGGCGAGCGCCAGCACGGTCTGGAAGCGCTCGATCGGGGAGAGGCCCGAGAATCGCGAGATCGAAGCCCTGTACGACTCCGGAGCGCGGACACGCGTTCGGAACAGCTGCTCGGAAGCCTTCGGGTCGCCGAGCCAGATGAGCCCCGCGACTTCGCCGATCGATCGGTTTCGCGCGAGCGCGAGCGCGTCCTGCCCTCGGAAGCGGACGCGACCAGGCTCGACATCGGTGATCTTCGTCTCGATCGCGCCGGAGACCGGCGCCGTCCCGTGCGAGGTTGTGCGACGCCCGTCGCGGCGCCCCTCACGCTGCTTGCGTAGCCGCTCGATGTCCTCGGCGAGGTAGCGCTTCTCGCGCTTCTCCGCGTCGCTCCATTCCGAGCGAATCAGGCCGCGGCTGACGTAGGCGTAAATCGTCGTGACGCTGACGCCGAGCTTCGCGGCGGCTTCCTGGGCGGAAAGGGTTCGCATGGCCTGCCTCCAATACGTTGATCAATTTGTCAATATTGATCAATATTCTCCGCCGCGTCAAGCGAGGAGGCGCACGGCGCGCCGTCCCGCCGGGACGCGCGGCCCGTTGGTCGTCCTCGCAACGGGAGCGCGAAGGCGGCGCGAGCGCGGCCGCAGCGGAGGGCCGGGTTTTGCGGCATCGCGAACGCCCCTCTGGCGGCACGGCACCGTGCTAGCATTCCCCCGGCCCATGTCCGTCAAGCAGCAGCGTGAGAGACAGGTCTGGATGCTGGTAGGCAGCAGCGTGATCATCTTCACGCTTCTGACCATGCTGTTCGGCCCTGTTTCCTTCGGCGAGCGAATCCTCTCGATCGCCTTCGCGGCAGTTTCCGTCGGGGCTCCGAGCGCGCTGTTCCTTTGGCGTCGACAACAGTGGAAGGGGGAGCGCGGGCAGTCGGCCGTGCTCCTCGGCAGGATCGCCTCGGGGGACCTCGCGTTCTACGCCGACGACATCCGCGGAACCGGGATGACGGCGGAGCTCACCTCGGCCACCCGCGCGCTCGTCGTGAACCTCGAGCGGACCGTGAGCCGCTTCTCGCAATTGTCCGTTGACGTCGGCGTCGCGAGCGAGCACATGATCGAGCAGGCGAAGAACCTCTCGCGCGCGACGACGGGGCAGACGAGCTCGATCGAGGCGACCTCCGGCTCTCTGCGCGAGATCGACCAGTCGGTGCAGAACGTACGCATCAGCATGGAAGCGCTCTCGGCGAGCGCGGAAGAGACCTCTACGGCCGCGACCCAGATGTTCGCGAGCATCCAGGAGGCGTCGGGCACCGCCGATGCGCTCTCGGCCTTCGCCGAGCAGACCGCGGCGTCGGTCGAGGAGATGGTCGCCTCGCTCAACACGGTGGCGAAGAACACCGAAGAGCTCTCGTCGATGGCCATGGAGACGTCGAGCTCGATCCTCGAGATGAGCGCGACGACCGAAGAGATCGCGCGGAGCGCGAAGGAGTCGGCCGAATTTTCGGAGCTGGCGACCGAGGCGGCGCAGCAGGGGAAGTCCGCAATGGAGGGAACCCTGCAGGGGATGACCGAGATCGAGTCGGCGGTCGGCGAGGTGCGCGTCGCGGTCGGCGAGCTCGGGGTCCACTCGAAGGAGATCGGCGAGATCGTCCGCGTGATCGAGGAGATTGCGAGGCAGACGAATCTGCTCGCGCTGAATGCGGCGATCATCGCGGCGCAGGCGGGAGAGCACGGCACCGCGTTCGCGGTCGTGGCGGACGAGATTCGCGATTTGTCGAAGCGCACGTCGAAATCGACGGACGAGATTCGCAGCATCATCCAGCGCGTGCAGTCGAGCGTGAGTCAGACCGTGAACCAGATGACGGTGACGGCCGAGCGCGTGACGAACGGGGTCGCGCTTGCCGCCGGCGCGGAAGTCACGCTCGAGTCAATCATCGATCTCGCGAAGCAGGCGGCGCTCTCCGCGACCGACATCGCGCGGGCGACCGAGGAGCAGCTCCGCGGAAGCCGTGGCGCGGCACAGGCGATCGAGATGGTCGCTGGAATGGTGCAGCAGACGGCGCGCGCGACTGCCGAACAGTCGGACACCTCGCAGGAGATCGGCCGCCAGGCCGAGACCCTTCGCGATTACACCAAGTCGCTCAAGCGTGCCCTCTCGGAAGAAGAGGCGGGCAGCCAGTCGATCAACATGGCGATCGGAAGCATGATGTCCGCGATCGGCACGGTGAGCGAGGCGACGACTTCGCTCGCGGCCGAGAGCGCCGCGATCGTCATGGCGATGGGAGGCATCGAGCAGGGGGCGATGGAGACGGGTCGCGCGGTGGCGAGCATGAACCGGACCTCCGCCACGCTGCGCCAGGGGGCCGGCGTTCTGCAGGCGGAGCTCAAGCGTTTCACTCTGCCCACTCCGAAGTCGGGAGGCACGATCCGCACCGCGACAGTGCTTCCCGACAAGCTCACGCTCGACCCGCTCTTCCAGGCGTCGATGGCGGCCAACGTCATCCAGAAGGCGATTCACGAAACGCTGGTTCGCTTTGGCGAAGGGGCCGAGCTCCTTCCCGGCCTCGCCGAGAAGTGGGAAATTCTCGACGACCGCGGCGCGTACCGCTTCCATCTGCGCCGGCGCGCGAAGTTCCACAACGGTCGTCCGGTCACCTCGCGCGACGTCGAGGCGTCGTTCCTTCGCCTCATGTCGCCGAAACACAAGTCGGGCGGGCGCTACCTCGTGCAGGACATCCGCGGCGCGCGTGACGTGATCGAAGGGCGCGCCGAGCGCGCCGAAGGCTTCGTCATTCGTGACGACCAGACGTTCGATCTCGTCGTCGACGAGGCACCGGCGTTCTTCGTCATGCTGCTGACGCTGACCAAGACGGCGATTGTCCCGATCGAAGAGGCGCGCGATCTCGAGCGGTTCCGGCTCCACCCGATCGGCGCCGGGCCGTACCGGGTCGTCGAAGCGGTCGAGGGGAGCCACGTGCTCCTGCAGCGCAGCGAGCATTTCTACGACCCGGACCGCCCGCGACTCGGCGAGGTCCGGTTCCGCCTCGACTATTCGAACACGCGCGAGTTTGCCGACGCGTTCCTGCGCGGCGAGCTCGACGTCGCCCACCGCATCCCGATGAACCTCGTCGCGGAGCTCAAGGACGATCCCCGTTACGCGCCTTACCTCGGCGACACGATCTTCCAGCACACGTCGTACCTTGGGTTCGATTGCACCGCGCCGCCCTTCGACCGGATCGAGGTCCGGCAGGCGATGAACTACGCGATCAACCGAGGAAGGATCAACGAACGAATCTTCGCGGGCCTCGGCTTTCCCGCGAAGTCACTCCTGCCGCCAGGCCTCCCGGGCTACGACGAGGAGCTCCAGGGATACGCCTACGACCCGGAGAGGGCGCGGGCGCTGCTTCGGAGCTCCGGCTCCGGGATCCGCGTCGAGTACTGGTCGCATCCGCACGACGAGGGAATGAACACCGGGGTCGTGCCGCTGATCATCGAAGACCTCTCGCACGTCGGTGTAAAGGTGAACATAGTGGAGTCGACGCTCGACGGCATTCGCGTCGCGATCGAGAAGCGGGGACACAACCTCATCTTCGTCCGGAACTGGTTCGGCGACATCCCCGACCCTGACAATTTCTTCTGGAACTTCTTCCATCCCGCTTCGACCGTGATTCCGGGGATCAACTACCACGAGCCCGACGTCGTGGCGCTCATCGACAAGGCGCGGCGCATGATCGACATGGAGGAGCGGACGGAGATCTACCGCCAGCTCAATGCGCGCGTGCTTCGCGACGCGCCGATCGTGCCGCTCTTCCACGAGCGCTTTTTCATCCTCCATCGTCCCGAGATCCGCGAGATGCGCCCCTGCCTGGTCACGCCGCCGGTGCGGTACGACAAGCTGTGGGTCGACATGTGATCGCGAATTGAGAATTGAGAATTGAGAGATGGAGAAAGGCGGATTTCTCGGTTGCGCGAATTCTCGATTGCTCGATTGAAGGGCCTGCACACGCTCGCTGAATCCGGGAATCGAGAGATGGAGAGTTCGATCAATCCCGCGATATCTCAAATCTCAATTCTCAGTTCTCAATTCAGGCGCCTCGCGCTGGTCCTCCTTCTTCCGACGATGCTGCTTTCAGCGGGCTGCTTCGAGACTCCCGTCGAAGAGCGGATGGAGATCGTGTTCGACGGTGACGGGACCGCGATCGTCCGCGTCGACGTCGCGCTCGCCGAGGATGCGGCGAGGCCGGAGATGGCGCAGCGGCTCGACGCGATCCGCGCCGAGATCCTCGACGAGCGCGATCCGTGGGCGCGGCGGTTCGAGAGCGTTCACCCGAAGGGCGAGTCGTTCACCTGGGAGAAGTCGCAGGGGAAGCTCCTTCACGCGACGCGCATCGCGAGGATCAACCAGCACGACCTGGGCCGCCTCTTCTTCGACACGGCGCTCCAGGTGAGCTACACGGAGATCCGAGGACACGCGGAGCTCTCGATCTTCGCCGGGGAGAGCCAGCGCGCGAGCCGCGAGCAGGTCAGGCTCTGGAACGAGACGGCCGACGGCTGGTCGCGCGCGGTGGCGCGCTACTACCAGGCGGTCGGCCTACTCTATCGGTACGCCGCTGCGTATCCCGAGCGCGCCGAAGCGCTCTTCGCCGTCGTGTTCGAATCGGAGCTCGCGAAGGAGGAGTTTGGCGAGCTCCAGGCATCGCTCAATGACGAGGAGCGCGTGATCACAGATCGGGTCGTCGCGGCGATCGACGACATCGTCTCGGCGCAGACCGCAGGCGGCGAGCTCTCGGCCGACGAGCTTGCCCGTCTCGTGAACGATCCGTTCCCCGCAGATCTTCTCGTCAAGGTCGACGGAGAGATCGACGAGATCGAGGGCTTCGCCCGCGATCCCGAGGGCGGAGGCGTTCGCGTGGTCCGCAAGGGACTGCTCGAGGCGCTCGACGCGATGAGGAGCCGGTGGGCGTCCCCCGACCCGTTCCACGCGATGCTCGACCGCTGGCGCCTGGGAGACGACGCTCCGCCCTTCGACTTCGACGGATTCCTCGCGATGCCGCGCAACGCCACGCCGCCCGAGGGGTGGCGCGAGGTGCGCGCCGCGCTCGACGAGTCGCTGCGGCCGGCTTCGACCTATCGTGTCAGGTGGCAGGTGAAAAGAAGGCCGAACTGAGAATCGGGGTTGGCGAGGGGTGTCAAGCCGGGATGATGCTTTCGTCGGACACAGAGTCGCCGGGCGGTCTCGCGCAAACCTCTGCGACGCAATTGCGCAGCCAGCGATGCGCGGGGTCGGCCTCCATCCGCGGGTGCCAGAGCATCGAGACCGTGACCTCCGGCGTAGGGATCGGAAGTATGAACGTGTGCATCCCGGCGCGCAGGTTCCCGGTGTGGCGTTCGGGAACGGTGGCGACGAGGTCCGAGGCGCGGGCGAGCGCCAGCGCGGCTGAGAACCCCGAGACGATCGTGGCGATATCCCGTTGCAGGCCGAGTGGCTCGAGCGCCGCGTCCATCACCCCCCGTTCGAGGCCGCGTCGCGACACGTAGACGTGCCGGCCGGAGGCATAGCGCGCGGGCGTGATCACTCCTTCGCTCAGTGGGTGCCCTTTGCGCACGACGCCGACGAAATGGTCGCGGAAGAGAGCGCGCCTGCGGACTTCCGGGCTCGTCGCATCATCGACCACGCCGGTTTCGAGATCGACGCGTCCCTCGCGAAGCGGCGTGCTCTCCCTTCCGAGTCTCTGCACGAAGCGAAGCCTGACTCCCGGAGCTTCGCCGCTCATCCGCGCGACGAGCGCCGCGCCGAAATTCTCGACGAAGCCATCGCTCGTTCGCAGCGTGAACGCGCGGGACAACTGCGCAAGATCGAGTGTTTCGGAGGGACGAAGGACGGCCCGTGCCTCGTCCACGAGACCGCCTACCCGTTCGCGGAGCTCGAGCGCCCTCGGTGTCGGCACGAGTCCCCGCCCGGCCCGGACCAGTAGAGGGTCGCCGGTCGTCGCGCGGAGGCGTGCCAGCGCTCGGCTCATCGCCGACGGGCTGAGTCGCAGCCGTCTGCCGGCTCGGGCGACGCTTCCTTCCGCGAGCAATACGTCGAGCGTAATCAACAGGTTGAGGTCAGGTTCAGCCACGCATGAACCATAGCACGAATACTCAGTGATATGGCGTTGAACGCACTAATAAGATGCAACTCGTGCGTCTTCCGCCATATCGCTTCGAGCTCTACATTGCTGACATCTGATGCTCAGGAGGCCAGAAGGGAAGAAATGAAGCTCGAATCGAAGACATTTGCCGAAGACAGAGACGAATCCGGCGCCGCACGCGTGGCCCCGCTTCGGAGCGTGAAGCGCGACGACGAGATCCGGCACGGAGAAGCCAAGGGGCGGATCCGTGCGGTCGACGCGGCTCGCGTCCCGAACGAACGAAGTGCGCGCCTCGCGTCGTCGGCGCGATGGGCGCTGTCGAGCCTCTCGCTGGCGATGCTCATGCCGTCGCTCGACACGAGCATCGCGAATGCCGGCCTGCCGGAGCTCGCTCGCGCGTTCGGCGCCTCGTTTCAACAGGCGCAGTGGATCGTTCTCTCGTATCTGCTCGCGATCACGACGCTGATCGTCAGCGTCGGGCGGCTCGGCGACCTGATCGGAAGGCGACGGCTGCTCCTGGCGGGGATCGCGCTCTTCACGGTCGCGTCGCTTCTGTGCGGAATCGCGCCGACGATCGGGCTGCTCGTCGCGGCGCGAGCGGCGCAAGGGCTCGGCGCGGCGATCATGATGGCGCTCACCGTGGCGTTCGTCGGCGAGACGGTTCCGAAGGAGCGAACCGGCCGCGCGATGGGGATGCTCGCGACGATGTCGGCGATCGGCACCACGCTCGGGCCGTCGCTCGGCGGCGCGCTCACCGCAGGATTCGGCTGGCGGACGATCTTCCTCGTCAACGTGCCGCCCGGCGTCGTGCTCTATTTCGCCGCGCGGCACTTTCTGCCGGCCGACCGGAACGTGAGGTCGGCCGACTGGCCGGGCTTTGACAAGCCGGGGACGCTGCTTCTCGCGCTGACGCTCGGGGCCTACGCGCTCGCCATGACGATCGGCCGCGGCCACTTCGGCGTTCTCAACGTCGCGCTGCTCGCTGGAGCAGGTATCGGAGCTGCGCTCTTCGTGCTCGTCGAGTCGAAAGCCGAGACGCCGCTGGTCCGCCTGGCGTCGTTTCGCGACCCGGTGTTGAGTGTCAGCCTCGCGACGAGCGCGATCGTCTCGACGGTGATGATGGCGACTCTCGTCGTCGGGCCGTTCTATCTATCTCTCGCGCTCGGGCTCGAGGCGGCGCGCGTCGGTCTCGTCCTCTCGGTCGGACCTCTCGTCGCCGCGCTGGCAGGCATTCCCGCCGGCCGCGTCGTCGACCGCCTGGGCGCGAAGTGGATGGCGATCACCGGCCTCTCAGGAATCGCATGCGGCGCGGCTCTCCTCTCCATACTGCCGGCAACGCTCGGCGTCGCGGGCTACGTCGCGCCCATCGCCGTCATGACCGCCAGCTACGCGCTCTTCCAGGTCGCCAACAACACCCTTGTCATGACGAACATCAGCGCGGAGCGGCGTGGCGTCGTATCCGGCCTGCTCAGCCTCTCGCGCAATCTCGGTCTGATCACCGGTGCATCCGTCATGGGTGCCGTGTTCGCGATCGCTTCCGCAGCCACCGATGTCTCGACTGCGAGCCCGGAGGCCGTCGCCGCGGGGATGCGCGCGACCTTTGCCGTCGCCGCCTCGCTGATAGGCGGAGCCATCGTCCTCGCATCGGTGAGCCGCGCTCTATCCCTGCGCGCCGCACATGCATCCACAAAATGACGATCGCCCCCGAAGGGGCGATCTCTCAATTCTTCATTCTCAATTCCGCGAAGCGGCCCTACTCCCACTCGATCGTGCCTGGCGGTTTCGACGTCACGTCGTAGACGACGCGGTTGATGCCGCGGACTTCGTTCACGATGCGGCGGGAGACGGTGTCGAGCAGGTCGTGCGGAAGGCGGAACCAGTCGGCGGTCATGAAGTCCGAGGTCGATACCGCCCGAAGCGCCGCGACGTTCTCGTAGGTCCGCTCGTCGCCCATGACGCCGACCGTCTTCACGGGAAGCAGGACGACGAACGCCTGGCCGATCTGGCGGTAGAGCCCGGCGCGGCGGATCTCCTCGATGAAGATCGCGTCGGCCTCCTGCAGCACCCGTACCTTCTCTTCGGTGATGTCGCCGAGGATTCGAACTGCGAGACCTGGCCCCGGGAACGGGTGGCGCCAGACGAACTCCTCCTCGAGGCCGAGCTCGACGCCTAACCGGCGGACCTCGTCCTTGAAGAGCTCGCGAAGCGGCTCGATGAGCTTGAGGCCCATCGTCTCGGGAAGCCCGCCGACGTTGTGGTGGGTCTTGATGACGGCCGAGGGGCCGCGCACCGAGACCGATTCGATGACGTCGGGATAGAGCGTCCCCTGCACGAGGAAGTCCGCGCCCGCGATCTTCTTCGCTTCTTCTTCGAAAATTACGATGAACTCGTGCCCGATCTTCTTGCGCTTGAGCTCGGGGTCGGAGATCCCGGCGAGCTCGCGGTAGAAACGCTGGCGCCCGTCGACGGCGACGATGTGCATGCCGAGGCCGTCGGAAAGCTTCGAGACGACCTGCAGCGCCTCGTCCTTCCGCAGCAGGCCGTTGTCGACGAAGACCGCGGTGAGCTGGCTGCCGATCGCCTCGGAGACGAGCAGCGCCGCGACCGACGAGTCGACCCCGCCGCTCACGGCGGCGAGCACCTTGCGGTCGCCGACCAGCTCGTGGATCTCGGCCACTTTCTGTTTGCGGAAGTTGCCGATGTCCCACGACGGGGAACATCCGGCAAACTCGAACAGAAAATTCGCGAGGATGCGGGTGCCGTGCTCGGTGTGCGTGACCTCGGGGTGGAACTGGATGCCGACGCACTTGTGCTCGAAGCTCTCGAAGGCGCAGATGTCGGCGTTGTCCGAGCGGGCCAGAATTGTGAAGCCGGGGGGCTCTTTCCGAACCTTGTCGCCGTGGCTCATCCACACGGTCTGCTGCTCGGGTGTCTCACGGAAGATCGAGCCGCGCACCGTCTCGATCGACGCGCGACCGTACTCGCGCTCCGGCGCCGCCTCGACTTCGCCGCCGAGGAAGTGCGCGGTCAGTTGCATGCCGTAGCAGATGCCGAGGATCGGAATCCCGAGGTTGAAGATCTCGCGCGAGGGGTGAGGCGCGTTCTCGCCGTACACCGACTGCGGCCCGCCGGAAAGGATGATCGCCTTCGGCGCGAGCTCGCGGATTCTGTCGACGGAGAAGTCGAACGGATGGATCTCGGAGTAGACCTTCAGCTCACGGATCCGCCGCGCGATGAGCTGCGTGTACTGGGACCCGAAGTCGAGGACGAGAACGGTTTCGGCTGGATGAATCAATGCGAGCTCCCGGGAGGCGGTGGTGCGGGGGATTGTATAGAAAGGCTGGCCAAAGGCCATAGGCCAGAGGCCAAAGCAGTCAAAGGCAGGTCAAAGGTCAGAGGTCAAAGCAGGCAACGGCAGGCCAAAGGCCAAAGGCCATAGGCCAGAGCAGGCAAAGAGGCAGGTCAGAGGTCAATGTTCTTGGATCACGGCCGGGGCTGCATCACGAGTGTTGGGCCCGTGCGCAGCCTGGCGCGGAAGCTTCGCTGGCGCACTCCACATCACACGGTCGAGGCAAAACGAATCGGGGCGCCGACTCGCGCTGGCGTCCCGATCCTTCGGCCTGCTTTGGCCTTTGGCCTGCCGTTGACTGCTTTGGCCTTTGGCCTCTGGCCTGCCTTTGCCTGCTTGGTGCTGCCGGGCGCATAGGTAACAAAGAAACCGGGCGCATTGGTTACACGGACTGGTTGATTTTGGGCGGTCGAAGACCGCAGCGCCTTTGCTGTTCGTCTCTGTCTCTGGGCCTCTCGTCGCCGGCCCTGTGGGAATGTGGGAAACGCAGCTTCATCGCGTTTTCC
>JBPPMG010000233.1:0-3136 GCA_051305935.1 Thermoanaerobaculia bacterium | reverse complement strand
GTGCCCTTTGTGCCACCGGCCCCCGGCGGTGGCGCGACGGCCGGAGGCCGTCGCCACGAAGCACTCCACAAAAAAAGCAGGGGCACGGCGTGCCCCTGCGAACTCCTGGCGGCGATGGCCCCGCTTACTGATCGCCTCTCGCCTAACGCCATTCGCCTGCTATGACCTTTGACCTTTGACCTCTAACCTGCCTTTAGTTCGCGTTGATCAACTGCCGCAGAACGAACGGCAGGATGCCGCCGTGGCGGAAGTAGTCGATTTCGATCGGCGTGTCGATCCGCACGATGACCGGCACCTCGAGTGTCTCGCCGCCCTTGCGGGTAATGACGAGCGTCGCCTTCTGTCGCGGCCGCGTCGACTCGCCGATTCCGCGAAGGTCGAATGTCTCCGTGCCATCCAGCTTCAGCGTGTCGGCATCGGTCCCTTCCTCGAACTGGCAGGGCAGCACGCCCATGCCGACGAGGTTCGAGCGATGGATCCGCTCGTAGCTCTTCGCGACGACCAGCTTCACGCCGAGCAAACTCGTGCCCTTCGCCGCCCAGTCGCGCGACGAGCCGGTGCCGTACTCCTGGCCTGCGATGACGACGAGCGGCGTGCCAGCCTCGCGGTACTTCATCGCCGCGTCGTAAATCGGCATCTGCTCGCCCGACGGCTGCAGCGCGGTCATGCCGCCCTCGACGCCCGGAACCATCCTGTTGCGGATGCGAACATTCGCGAACGTGCCGCGCGTCATCACGCGATCGTTGCCGCGGCGCGCGCCGTAGCTGTTGAAGTCCTCGACGTTCACGCCCAGCTCGACCAGGTACTTCCCGGCCGGCGTCGACTCTTTGAACGATCCGGCGGGCGAGATGTGGTCGGTCGTCACCGAGTCACCGAGGATAGCCAGCGCGCGGGCGCCGACGATCTCCGAGATCGTTCCCGCGCTCATCGAGAAGCCCTCGAAGAATGGCGGCTCCTGGATGTAGGTCGAGTCGCGGTCCCACGTGTACGTCTCTCCCGTCGGCGCCACGATCGCATTCCACTCCGGATTCTGTTCGGTGAAATCCGCGTAGAGCCGCGTGAACGTCTCCGGATCGAGGCTCGCCTCCATCGCTTCGCGGATCTCGGATGTGGTCGGCCAGACGTCGCGCAGGTAGACCGGCTTGCCGTCGCTGCCGGTACCGAGCGGGTCAGTGGTGAGATCGATGTCGACACGTCCGGCCAGTGCGAACGCCACCACCAGCGGCGGGGACATCAGGAAGTTGGCCTTGACGTTCTGGTGGACGCGAGCCTCGAAGTTGCGGTTGCCGCTCAGCACGCTCGCCCCGACGAGGTCGTTCTTCACGATCGTCTCCTCGATCGCGGGATGCAGCGGGCCGGAGTTGCCGATGCACGTCGTACAACCGTAACCGACGAGGTTGAAGCCTAACTGGTCGAGGAACGGCTGGAGTCCGCTCTTCCGGTAGTACTCGGTGACGACGCGCGATCCCGGGGCGAGCGAGCGCTTCACCACCGGCCGTATCGTCAGCCCCTTCTCCACCGCCTTCTTCGCGAGCAGTCCCGCGCCGATCATCACCGACGGGTTCGACGTGTTCGTGCACGAGGTGATCGCCGCGATCACCACGTCGCCGTGATGCAGCCGCTCCACGGCGCGCGGGAACTCCTCGACGTCCATCGAGACGCGATCCGCAGTCGGCCGATCGCTCACCATCTCGAGCTCGGCCGCGCGGTTCGCGGGCTTGCCGGCGATTGGCGTCGCTTCGAGATCCTGTGCGCCGCCGCCGCTGACCTCCTCGCGCCCGCCGCCGGACGGAACGAACGGCTTTCTCGCGACCTGCTCCTGCGTCTTCCCGTAACCGCTCTCGGCGACCGGCGTCGTCAGCAGTTCGACGAAGGTCCTGCCAAGCACCGAAAGCTCGATCCGATCCTGCGGACGCTTGGGTCCGGCAACGTTCGCCGTCACCGTCGAGAGGTCGAAGTCGAGCACGTCGGAGTAGTCGATGTCACCCATGTTCGGCATGCCGAACATGTTCTGGGCCTTGAAGTAGTTGCGCAACGCGTTGATCTGCGCGTCGCTTCGGCCGGTGAGCCGGAGGTAGTTGCACGTCTCTTCGTCGACCGGGAAGTACCCCATCGTCGCGCCATACTCGGGCGCCATGTTCGCGATCGTCGCGCGATCGGCGAGGCTGAGCGATGCCGCTCCCTGGCCGAAGTACTCGACGAACTTGCCGACCACCTTCGCCTTGCGGAGCAGCTGCGTCAGGTGCAGGACGACGTCCGTCGCGGTCACGCCCTCCTTGACCTTGCCGTGCAGATGAACGCCGACGACGTCTGGCGTCAGGAAGTAGACCGGCTGTCCGAGCATGCCAGCCTCTGCTTCGATTCCTCCGACGCCCCAGCCGACGATGCCGAGTCCGTTGATCATCGTCGTGTGTGAATCGGTGCCGACGAGCGTGTCCGGATACCAGACGCCACCCTTCTCGAGCACGCCGCGCGCGAGATACTCGAGATTCACCTGATGCACGATGCCGATGCCCGGGGGCACGACTTTGAACGTGTCGAATGCCTGCATCCCCCACTTGAGGAACTGGTAGCGCTGCGCGTTGCGCTTGAACTCGAGCGCCATGTTCTGGTCGAAGGAGTCGGCGGTGCTCGAGACGTCGACCTGCACCGAGTGGTCGATCACCAGGTCGACCGGCACAAGCGGCTCGATCATCGTCGGGTTCTTACCCGCTCGCGCGACCGCCGCGCGCATCGCGGCGAGATCGACGAGAAGAGGAACGCCGGTGAAGTCCTGCAGGATGATGCGCGCGACCATGAACGGGATTTCGGCGGAACGCTCCTGTTTCGCGCCCCACGTCGCGAGCGCGACGACGTCGTCCTCGGAGATCTTCTTCCCGTCGTAGTTCCGGAGCACCGATTCGAGTACGACACGAATCGACACGGGAAGGCGCGAGATCTTTGCCACGCCCTTCGCCTCGAGCTGCGGGAGCGAGTAGTACCTGCCCGTGCTGCCGTTGCCGAGGTCGAAGTTCTTGAGACTGTCGAAGAGCTGGTGGGACATTGTTCGTTTTCTCCTGGAGAGTCGTGCAAATCGAATCAGGTGAGAGACTTCAGGGATTCACGGGAAAGCCGTGCGGGCGCAAGTTTATCAATC
>JBPPMG010000221.1:0-2987 GCA_051305935.1 Thermoanaerobaculia bacterium | reverse complement strand
AACCGGCTCGCCCGGCTCATCGGTAGGCTCCACACAGATGAGCGCAGATCCCGCTCTCACGAGATGCATTCCTTCGCCCAGGAGTGCTTCGGTCACGGGCTCGCCGTCGAGGAACGTTCCCGTGTGGGAGTCGCAATCGCGAAGGATCAGCGACGCCCCTCGTACCGCGATCTCACAGTGCCGGATCGAGAGCTCGGCGTCACCGAGCTCGATGTGCGCTCCGGTCCGCCCGATCACGAGCGGATGCTCGCCCACCGTGAAAAGCGCGTCGATCGACCCTTCCTGCCCGCGCGCGATCACCCGCACGCTGCGAGGAACCGTCGCTTCTATCTCGTCCTTTTCGGCTCCGGGTTCCTCACTCGCGATGAGCGGAGGGGGCACCGCGTATGCGGACAAATCGAGCTCCGCGAGATCACCGGCCGAGGCGAACCTCGCTGCGAGAACTTCCCGCAGCCCGATCAGTTCTCCGCACGAGCAGCGTGCAAGAGAGGTCGGAAGACGGACCGCAACGGCGGCGGGCACCTCGTACGCCAGGTCGCAACGCTGACAACGAAGGAGCGGCATAAAAGGATGATAACTCGCTTCGGCAGGGTTCGCTGCGTCAGAAGCACGCCATTTGAGGGGCGAGGGGTGAGGAAAAGCCAGAAGCCAGAAGCCAGAAGCCAGAAGAAAGGGCGAAGCTGGAAGTCGAAAGCCAGAAGCCAGAAGAAAAATCAAAGGCAAGCCCTCGATCTTGATTCCCTCGTCCCTCGTCTCTCGCCCCTCGTCCCTCATTCCTCACCTCCAGCGCGCCGCCCCCTCGGGATCGTCGAGCTGTTCGAGCGTGAACCGCGCAATGCGGCGGGACTCGACTCCGGGATTCACTCTGACCATTTCGGCGATCACGGCTCTCGCGCCACTGAGGTCCCCCCGCACCCGGCTGACCGTGGCCAGGCCGATATAGCCGCGGGGATTGCGCGGGAAGTTGGCGATCTCGGACTGGAAGGCGGGGATCGCCTCCTCGAGCCGGTCCATTCGGGCGAGGTAGTCGCCGCGAAGGTAGTCGAGCGACTCGACGGGCGGCGCGCCGCTGGCCTCGATCTCCCTCCGCGTCTGCTCCACCAGAGCGAGGGCTTCCGCAAACTTTCCGCTCATCCCGGTGACCTCGGCGAGTAGAACGCTTCCGACGAGACGGTGTGTCGGGTGAGCCCGAACGCGCTCGGCGTGCTGACGGGCGGCCTCGAGGTCTCCGCGCTCGAGCGCGATCCGCGCGAGCGTCTGATGCGCCGTGGGGGGATTGAGCCTGAGGGCGAGCTCGGCGTGTTTCTGGGCCTCGTCGAGCCGGCCCTGCTTGATGTAGATGGAAGCGAGCGACAACGCGTACTCGTGAGCCAGTCGCGGTTCGGCGCGCAGCGCTTCCTGAAAGACGCGCTCGGCTGCAGCCAGATCTCCCGTTTCCTCGAGAAGCATGCCGAGCCGCGAGCGGGCATCGGTGAGCCCGGGATGGCGGGCGACGAGATCGCGAAGCATGGCGATCGCCTCGCCCGTCCGACCGGCCGCAGCCATCGCGAACGCGCTCCTCATTTCGGCGATGGCTCCGATCGCATCCTTCGGATCCGGCAGGTCCGATCCGGCCGCGTTGCTGCTGACGCCTCCGAGGTACCCGAGAGCCTGCAGCCGTGAAGCCTCCTCGGGGTCGACGGCCTGAGGCACGGAAAGCTCCACCGGGATTGCGGCGAGCCGTTCGCGGAACGCGGCCGCTTCGCGCCGTCTGTCGGCGAGGATGTTGTTTCGCTCTCCGGGGTCGGACCGGTAGTCGTAGAGCTCGGCCCGCGGAGCTTCTATGTAATGGAATCCGGCGCTCGTGAGGGAGCGAAGCTCGCTCCACCCGAGGTGAATGCGCGGGTACATGGTCTCGGCGTAAACGCTGCGTTCGGGTTCCGGGGAGGCAAAAAGCGAACGGGCGTGAGGAGCCTCGACGGGCTCGAGCCCCGCGAGCGCGAGCAGGGTCGGAGCCACGTCGGCGACGCCGACGGGATCGGAGATGCGCGCACCCCGCCTCTCTCCACCCGGGAGCTTCACCATGAGCGGAACGCGAAGTGCCTCGCGATAGAGAAAGATGCCGTGCTCGTCCTCGCCGTGATCCCCCAGCCCCTCGCCATGATCCGAGAGGAGGACGATGACGGCTCGATCGTAGATTCCCGCTCTCTTCAGGCGCCCGAGAAACTCGCCCACGGCCGCGTCGGCGGCGGCGATCTCTCCGTCGTAGGGAGTTGCGGCGCCTTCGGCAAACTGCTCCGGCGCCTCGTAGGGGGCGTGCGGCTCGAAGAGGTGGAGCATGAAGAAGAACGGCCGCTCGGAGTTACGCTCGATCCAGTCTGCCGCGATGGCCGCGGTGCGGAAGCCGCTGCGCTGGAGCGAGCCGAGCGCCGCGCCCGGCTGGTTCTCGATGGCGTCGTCGTAGAAATCGAACGCTTCACCGATTCCGGTCGAGCCGCGCAGGACGTAGGCGGAGATGGCCGCGCCGGACGGGCGCCCGGCCTGACGGAAGCGTCCCGGCACGCTCGGGAACCGCGCGGAATCGAAAGCGTAGCCGATGTTGCTGCGCACCCCGTGCTCGAACGGCATGCGGCCGGTGAGGATCGAGAGGTGGGCGGGAAGTGTGAGGGGAGCGTGGCTCCAGGCGTTGTCGAAGACGACCGACTCGGCAGCGAGGGCATCGATGGAAGGCGTCACGGCGCCGGACCCGCCGAACGGCGTCAGGTGATCCGCGCGAAGGGTATCGATCGAGATCAGGATGACCGGCGCGTCGGGGAAGTCGAGAGCCTCGTTCGCGGGCTGCTCGCCGCCGCGGCAGGCTGCGAGCGAGAAGACGATGAGCAGAGCCACGGGCCACTTCACGTATCGGGAAAAGGATCGGAAGGAAGATCGCATTCCAATCGCGAGGGAGGAAAGACGAACGCCCCGGCCGGAGCCGGGGCGTTCGCTCGTGGAACTCGGAAGGCTCA
>JBPPMG010000354.1:0-8723 GCA_051305935.1 Thermoanaerobaculia bacterium | reverse complement strand
GCCCGCGCAACTGTCCCGCGACCAGGGCCAGTTCGCCCGCGGCTTCGAGCGACTCGGCGAGCGTGAGGCACTCGCGCGGGCTCGCCGTCCGCACGGTGACGCGTGTCGCCAGGCGTTCCAGGTCGGCGATGCGACTCAGGGTCTTCGTGATCTCTTCGAGGTATGCGCGCGACTGCGTCAGCTCGTCGACTGCGTCGTGGCGAGCGAAGATCGCGTCGCGGTCGAGCAGCGGCCGGCTGAGCCAGCCGCGCAGCCCGCGCGATCCCATCGAAGTGCGCGTCGCATTGACGACGCTCCAGAGCGAGCCCTTCGGCTGCCCGTCGCGCGACTCGAGGATCTCCAGAGTCTCGAGTGTCGAAGCGTCGAGAAGCAGGAAACCCGCGCCACTCTCGACTCGAAGCCGCGCGATGTGTCCGAGCTCGCTCTTGTGCGCCGCCGCCGCGTAACGCAGAGCGGCACCTGCTGCCGCGACCCGCGGGTCGCCACGCTCGAGCCCGAAACCCCGCAGCGACTTCGTTCCAAAGCGCCTGACGAGAAAGTCCTCGGCGCGCTCGTGGTCGAAGTACGACGGCTCGACGCCCGTGATCGCCAGCCCCGACGAACGAAACAGTTGATCGGTCTCCGCGTCGGATTCCCTGCGGAGGACGACCTCGCGAGGCTGGTGGCGCGCGAGATCGTCGCGGAGGCGCGGATCATTGATCCCTTCGTACGCCACGACGAAGAAGTCGCCGGTCGAAACATCGAGATACGCCCCACCGGCCGTGTCTCCGCCAGGCGCCCAACTGAACAGGTAGCAGCTCTCGCGGTCGATGATCGTCGCGTCGACCGCGGTACCCGGCGTCACGACGCGAATCACCTCGCGCCGTACGATTCCCTTCGCCGCCGCGGGATCTTCGACCTGCTCGCAGACCGCGACGCGGAATCCGTGCCGGACCAGCTTCGCGATGTACTGGTCGGCCGAGTGCGCGGGAACGCCGCACATCGGCGTCTCCGACTCACCTCCGCGGCCGCGCGCGGTCAGGACCAGCTCGAGCAGTGGCGCCGCCGTCTCGGCGTCCTCGAAGAACATCTCGTAGAAATCGCCGAGACGGTAGAAGACGATCGCGTCGGGGAACTGCCGCTTGATCTCGAAGTACTGCTCGAGCATGGGAGTGAGCTTCATCGCGCACCCTCGTGAAGCCCGGGAGCGCCGTCCGGAAGGCGGACGCGGATCACGGTGCCGCTCCGCGCGTCGATCTCCACGACGACGGCACGTGCGAGCCTTGTAGGCATCTCGTCGTCGCAGAGCACGAGCCAGATCCGGCGCCCCGAGGCAGGGTCACGGTAGATGGCGGCGTCGACGGTCTCGAATCGGGCGTAGGCGCTCCCGTCGATCGACTCCAGGTGTTCCAGAGCCACGATCTCCGCGAGATAGGGAGAGATTCTCCCTTTCGGTCGCGACGGATCCCCGGCATCGCCGAGCGCCACGAACGCGGCCGCGCAGAGCGCCGCCCAGACGACGTACGTCGCCCACCATGCTTTTGAGGAAGCCGTCGAGAGTTGCACCGCGCGTATAATAACCGCAATGGAACGAGCCGAAATCTCGCGCAGGATCGAGGAGATCATCCGCGATCAGAAGACAATTCCCGCCGATTCGATCGACCCCGCGACGCCGCTCGAGATTCTGGGTTTCGACTCACTCGACGCTCTGAACGTCGTCTTCGCGCTCGAGGAGACGTTCAAGATCTCCATCTCCGATGACGAAGTGCGCGACGTCCGCACTCTCGGACGGATGGTCGAGATCGTGGAAGGGCATCTCCAATCGTAGAGCTCAATGATTCGCAGGGCCGACCCATCGTCGTCGTGACCGGCCTGGGGCTCGTCTCGCCCCTCGGAATCGGCAAGGCGGACAGCCTCGAGGCAATCCGCGCCGGCCGCTCCGGCGTCGCGCCGATCCGACGCTTCGACGCCTCGGCATTCGGTTGCAGGATCGCCGGACAGGTTCCCGACGCCGCTCTCGACGGTGCGGATTCGAACCTCGACCGAGTGTCGTGGCTCGCGCTCGTCGCGGCGAACGAAGCCGCGAGCCAGGCTGGACTCGAAACGATGGCTGCACGCGAGCGGATCGGCGTCATCATCGGCACAGGCCTCGGTGGAACGCACACGCTGGACGTGTCGTACGAGCGTCTCTACGGGCAGGCGAACAGCCGCCTCCACCCGCTGACGATCCCGAAGATCATGTACAACGCCCCGACGAGCGCGGTGTCGATCCGCCACCGCGCTCTCGGCCCCTCCTTCGCGATCGTCTCAGCCTGCGCGTCCGGTACGCACGCGATCGGCGAGGCCGCTATGTGGATTCGCGCGGGCGCAGCCGACTGTGTAATCGCTGGCGGCACGGACGCGCCGCTGACCCCTGGAATCGTGCGCGCCTGGGAAGCGCTGCGTGTCCTCAATACCGAAGGGGGCGATCCGTCCGTGGCGTGCCGCCCCTTCTCCGCCGATCGCAACGGCATCGTGCTGGCCGAGGGAGCGGCAGTGTTCGTGCTCGAACGGCTCGACCTGGCGAGGGCGCGCGGAGCTCGCGTGCTCGGACGCATCGCAGGGTTCGGAATGTCGTCGGATGCGGCGCACATCACCGACCCGCAGTCCGACGGAGCGGCACGCGCGATGCGTGCGGCGCTTCACGATGCGGCGCTGACTCCGTCTGACGTCGCGTACATCAACGCGCACGGAACGGGGACGAAACTGAACGATCCCGTGGAGACCCGGGCAATTCACGCGGTCTTCGGCGAGCATTCCGGCAAGCTCGCCGTGAGCTCGACGAAATCGATGCACGGCCACGCGATGGGCGCGAGCGGCGCGATCGAGGCCGCACTCTCTCTCCTCGCCGTGAACGACGGCTTCGTCCCGCCGACGATCAACCTTCGCATGCCCGACCCTGAATGCGATCTCGACTACGTGGCGGATGGCGCGCGCACGCTCGACGTCCCGGCGTTCCTCTCGAACTCCTTCGGGTTCGGGGGGATGAACGCGGTGCTGGCGATTCGAAGAGCCGTCTGATGCCTCATGTGGTGCAGGCACTCCTGCCTGCGCGCGGCGCGAAGCGCTGCCCTGTCGAGGCACCAAGCCGGAATCTACAGGTCGCCTTCGGCGACGCGCAGACAGGAGTGCCTGCGCCACATAAGGCATCTACTCTCCCACATGCCTGCGGCACGATGTCCGCTGGCCTCCACGCCTGTTCTGTCGCAGAATCGCTTCATGCAGCGACTCGTCAACATCTACCGCGGCAATCGCGTCGAGTCCGTCCACAGCGGCTCGGTTGCGGTCGTCGACGCTTACGGCCGTCTCGTCGCCTTCGCAGGCGACCCCGACACGCGAACCTACCTGCGCTCCGCCGCGAAGCCCTTCCAGGTGCTTCCACTGCTCCGCGAAGGGGGGCGCGAGGAGTTCGAGCTGACCGAAGAGGAGCTCGCTCTGGTCTGCGCCTCGCATGGCGGAGAGCCGTTCCACGTCGCGACCGCCGCGGCGATTCTCCGAAAAGGGGAGTTCGACGAGACCGACCTGCGCTGCGGCCCGCACATGCCGTACGAAGAGCGGGCCGCCGCCGAGCTCCGCCAGTCGGGCGACGCGCCGACCGCTCTCCATAACAACTGCTCCGGCAAACACGCGGGCATGCTGCTTTTCTGCGAGATGCTCGACTTGCCGACGACCTCTTACCTCGAGTGCGACCATCCGCTGCAGATCGACATCGTCAACGTCTTGTCGGACTTCTGCCATCTCGAGCCCGATGACATCGAGACCGCGATCGACGGCTGCGGCGTCCCCACCTTCTACCTCTCGCTCTACCGGGCATCGCTGGCCTACGCGCGCCTCGGCGCGACCGCGCTCGGCATGGACGAGCCGGCGTCGCTTCCCGACTTCGTCGACCACGCTCGCGCCGTGATGTCGGCAATGACGGCCCATGCGGAGTACGTCGCCGGCGCGCACAGCATCACCACACCGCTGATGCAGTCGTTCGACGGCGAGGTCCTCGGTAAAGAGGGCGCAGAGGCGTTCTACGGCATGACGATCCTCCCGTCGCTCGGCCGCGCGGGCAGCCGGCCAGAGCTGTTCGCGAGCGGTCCTCTCGGAGTCGCGCTCAAGGTGGCGGATGGTACGTCCCCCCGCGGGCGCGACCCGGTGATCCTCGAAACGCTGAAGCAGCTGGGAATCGACCCGGCGGAAAAGCCGCTGCTCCGCCCGTACCTCGATCCGGCCGTGCTGAACGCCGCGGGGCGGGAGGTCGGGCGCATCCGAGCGGAGTTCATGCTCACCGTTTTGTAAGGGCGTTGCTGGATTGAACTCCCCCGTGTTGCTGTTCAGAAAGCCGCGTATCGAGATCAAAACCCCGGAAGGACTCCATGAAGAAACTACTGCTCCTGCTCACCCTCGTCGGCTCGACGGCCGCCTCGGCGGCTCCGCTCACCAACCCGCAGCTCGAGTCGTTCCTGAAGAAGGCGATGACGGTATGCCCGAGTCCCAGCTTCGCCATTGACCCCGTCACAGAGCAGGGTCCCGCCGGCTTCGACTCGTATCGCGTGACCCAGACCTCGAAGACCGACGAGCGCTGCCGCGAGGTGAACTTCGCAATGGTCTCGCGCACGACAAACCAGATCCTGCTCGCGGCAGTCTTCCCGCTCGGGAACGACGGGCGCCCGCTCGAAGCGCGCGTGCGCGAGACGACGGATCGCGTCCTCGAGAAGAAGACCTCGGTGTCGATCGCGCAGATGCCGCTCGCCGATGGCATTCGCAAGGTCACAATCTCCTACGAGACGCCGTTCGGGCCGTTGCGCGCAGACGCCTTCCTCGATTCGTCGAACCGCTTTCTGATGGCGGGGCGCTCGCTCGATCGCACCCAGGACCCGCGCCGCCAGTTTCTCAAAGCGATCGGCGCCGAGGGCGCGGCGCGCAAAGGCGCGAAGGGGGCAGCAGTCGAGGTGCTCGAGATTTCCGACTTTCAGTGCCCATCCTGCGCGAATGCGCACGGCCAGATGGAGGCATTTCTCAAGAAGCACCCGGGGAAGGTCTCCTACGCCCGGCTCGATCTCCCGTTCTTCGAGCACCACGACTGGGCGATCCATGCGGCCGTGACTGCGCGAGCCCTCCAGCGGACCGCGCCCGCGAAGTACTGGCCATTCGTCGACTACGTTTTCACCAACCAGGAAGCGTTCACCGCGAAGAACGTCGAAGCGAAGATCAAGGAGTTCCTTGCCGACAACGATGTCGACTGGAAGACGATCGAGCCCGCGTGGAAGTCGAAGGATGAGAAGCGCGCGCTGCTCGTCCAGATCAGCCGCTTCTACGACAACGAGATCTTCGCCACGCCGACCTTCGTCGTGAACGGCCAGCGAGTGTTCTACTCCGGCGACAAGGACTTCATGTTCAAGTACATCGAAGCGCTCATCGGCGGGAGCGCAAAGGCGAAGTAAGGCGGGAGGGAGCGGAATCCCGCTCAGAACAGCTGGGCGATCAGCTCGCTGCTGACGAGGAACCCGCGCGCCGTGAACGCGGTCCTTCCAGCGTTGCATTGCAACCAGCCGCTCTCCACGCCTCGATCGATCCACTCCCCGGCATTCGGTGCCAGCTCGCGAAGCTCCTCGTCCGCGAGGCCTTCCGCACGCCGCAATCCGAGGAAGATCCGCTCTTCCCGGCGCTCCTCGTCGGAGAGCCGTTCTTCGAAGTTGACTGGCGAGGCACCGCTCTCGACGAGATTCATGTATTCGGCGATCTCGCGCGAGTTCGCCCAGCGCCGTTCCCGCTCGAACGAGTGCGCGCCGAGACCGAATCCGAGATACGGCTCGCGATTCCAGTAGCGCAGATTGTGCAGACTCTCCTCGCCCTGCCGGGCGAAGTTGCTCACCTCGTACTGGCGCAGGCCGAAGGCTGCGCAGACCTCGACCGCCTTCTCGTACTGCCCTGCCACGGCGTCTTCGTCCGGAAGCGCCACGCGCCCAGACGCGACGCGCCTGCGCAGCGGCGTCTCCTCGTCGAGATCGAGGATGTAGAGCGATACGTGGCCCGCGCCGAGGTCGAGCAACGGTCGGAGCGTTTCCGAAAACGATTCCGGCGACTGCCCCGGCAGCCCGATGATGACGTCCACGCTGGTCTTCATGCCCGCGGTGACACCTGCACGAGCAGCGGCGAGAGCGCCCTCCCTCCCGTGAAGCCTTCCGAGCGGTCGAAGCTCGGACTCGTGCAGCGACTGCACGCCGACGCTGAGCCGCGTGACGCCGAGAGATCGCCAGAATTCCGTGGAGTCGCTCTCGAAATCCTCGGGGTTCGCCTCCAGCGTCCACTCCCGCACCGACTCGAGCCCGTGGCGGCCCAGGGCGCGGCCCACACGGCGGAGATTGTCGCGAGATGAGAGTGACGGGGTCCCTCCGCCGAAGTAGACCGTCTCGACGCGCCGGCTGCTCAGCGCGATCCCGTCGATTTCACGGACCAGACACTCGAAATACCGGCTCTCGAGACGCAGGTCGACCGAGATGGCGAACGGGCAATACGAACATCGCCGTCTGCAGAACGGGAGATGAACGTAGATTCCGAGTGTTTCCGAGTTGTTCTCGAACGTCATCGTGCCGAGTCGGGGAGGCGGCGATCCGATTCACAATGCCGCGCGCCGCGCCACTATCACCAGATGTTAATCGACGCGCGGTCGGGCGTTGCTATAATCCCGGGCATGCCTGTGGCAATCTTGAAGAAGGGTCCGCGTCTGCTCTGGACGCTCCTCGGGGCACTCGTCCTCGTGGCGATCCTTCCGCTCCTCATCTCGCACTACTTCCTGATCGGGATCAACAAGGAGTCGCTCGAAACGCTGGAGAAGAAGTACCTCTCTCGCTCGGCGATCGCGATCTCGGGCGATCTCGACAATCTGATTCGAAGCTACGGCCAGCAACTGGACAAGATCGCGAGCGGGATGGGGAACGCGATCCTGCTCTCCCAGGGTGGAGATCCGTTCGCGTCGGCCGCCGACACGGGGCTGATAGCAACTTATACGAAAAACGACGCCGACATCCTCGCGCTGCGCCTCGCCGACACCGCGGGGCACGGTGCCGAGATCGTGCCTGCGTCGCTCGGCGCAGAGGCCGTGAGCGAGCTCAACGCGGCGATCAAGAGCGTAATCGGACGGGGCGGCGCGGGGCCGGTCTACGTGGGGCGATTCATCTACCTTCAGTCGCTCAACCAGGGAGCGGTCGTCGTCGCGGTTCCGATTCTCGATCCGTCGATCCCGGACAGCCCGGTCGTCATCGGCGTGGTCGAGGCGCTCGTGAGCCTGCGGCAGGTCCGCCAGCGCGTCGCGAACGACGGGCAGTCGGACGTCGAGGCGTTCATCGTAGATCGGCAGGGCAAGGTGCTGATTCACAGCGAGCCCGCCGTGAGCGTTCAGCAGCCCGACTTCTCGAACCTCCGGATCGTTCAGGAGTTCATGCGCGCGCCGGTTCCGGTGAGGCTGACACAGAGCTACTCCGACGGGGCGCGCCGCGTACTCGGCACGGTCGCTCCATCCGAGCTGACCGGCTGGGCGGTGGTGGTCCAGAAGGAAGAGCAGCGTGCCTTCGCGTCGGTTCAGCGGATGTTCCGCTCGACGATTCAGTGGGGCGCGGTCGCCATCCTGTTCGCAATCATCGTCGGAGTCCTCTTCGCCACGGGGATTTCGCGCCCTATCCACGCGCTCGCCGAGAAGACGCAGGAGATCGCCGCCGGGAACTACCAGCAGCGCGTCGAAGTCCACTCCCGGAACGAGATCGGGGACCTGGCCCGCAACTTCAACCTCATGTCGGCGGAGATCGAGAAGTCGATCGAGCAGTTGAAGAAGGCGGCCAACGAGAACCACCTGCTCTTCATCAACTCGATCCGGATGCTCGCCGCCGCGATCGACGCAAAGGATCCCTACACGCGAGGCCACTCCGAACGCGTGGCGCGCTACTCGATGGCGATCGGCAAACACGTCGGCCTCTCGCACGAGGACATGCGCCACCTCCGCATCAGCGCGCTGCTTCACGACGTCGGGAAGATCGGTATCGACGACCGTATCCTCCGGAAACCGGGCGCGCTCAGCGAGGAGGAGTTCGAGGTGATGAAAACCCACCCCGAGAAGGGCGCGGCGATCATGGGCGGCGTGGCACAGCTCGTGAATGTCATTCCCGGGATGCAGTTCCATCACGAGAAGTGGTCGGGAGGCGGTTATCCCGAAAACCTCTCGGGCGAGGAGATTCCTCTGCAGGCACGAATCGTAGCGATCGCCGACACGTTCGACGCGATGACGACCAACCGGCCGTACCAGAAAGCGATGGAGTTGAACTACGTCGTCGACAAGATCGTGAGCTTCGGCGGTTCGCGATTCGATCCGAAGGTCGTCGAGGCATTCGTCCGCGCGGTCAAGGCGGGCGACATTCAGCCGGACGAGCAGATCCGAGGAGCCGCCTGATTCGCCACGCCGCGTTCATCCTTCTGCTGGCCCTCGCGCCGGTCGTGTCTGCGGCGCAGGGCTCGCCGGAAGCCCCGGACTGCAGCATCGGCGCAGCGTTTCTCGCGCGGGGCGACGTTGCCCGCGCGCTCAAATCGCTCTCCGGCGTTCGCGCCGGCGTGGGAACCGCGGCTGACCAGAACGCGAAGGGGCTGGCGCTCCTCCTCTCCGGGCGCAACGAGGAGGCGATCGCGCTGTTCGATGCGCTCGTCAAGTCCGACGCTACGTTCGTCGAGGC
>JBPPMG010000353.1:0-4692 GCA_051305935.1 Thermoanaerobaculia bacterium | reverse complement strand
TCGGCCACCAGCGCGCGACGTCATCCCTCACGCCGACGACGCCCCGCGCCGTTTCTTCGCTAGGAATGACTTTGCTCCCGCGTCGAAGCATCCGCGGGCACGCGCGTCCATGGACTCGGGAGCTTTCATTTCCGTTCTGCCGTGCTCTAATGTGCGGAAACCCGCATGACGAATTCGCGAATCGAGTCGGGAACGGCCCTTCTTCACTACCACCTCATCGAGCGCCTCGGCGCGGGGGGGATGGGTGAGGTCTGGCGGGCGACGGACACGACGCTCGACCGCGACGTCGCGATCAAGATTCTCCCGGAGGCATTCGCAAACGATCCGGAGCGGCTCGCGCGATTCGAGCGGGAGGCAAGACTCCTCGCGTCGCTCAATCACCCTAACGTCGCCGCGGTTTACGGACTGCACCAGGACGATGGCGTGCGCTTCCTCGCAATGGAGCTCGTGCGCGGCACGACGCTGAGCGAAGCGATCGCGAAGGGGATCGAGCCGGCACGCGTCGTCGAGCTGGCGGCCGCGATCGCGGACGGTCTCGCGGCGGCGCATCGCGAGAACGTCATTCACCGCGACCTCAAGCCCGACAACATCATGATCGACCGCGACGGGCGGCCGAAGATTCTCGATTTCGGCCTCGCGAAGCAGGGAGCCGCGATCGTGAATGCCGATGACCGGACGGCGCTTCGCGACGACGAGACCGCGCCGCGCGAAGACACGGCGACGCGGAAGGGGACGATCCTCGGAACGGTCGCCTATATGTCGCCGGAGCAGGCGCAGGGACAGGCAGTCGATCCCCGCTCGGACATCTTTTCCTTCGGCATTGTCCTATACGAGATGGCGACGGGACGGCGCCCTTTCGGCGGGGAGAACGCGATCTCGATCCTCACGTCGATCCTGCGAGACACACCGCCGGAGGTGACGAAGCTCGAGCCGACCGCGCCTCCTCCTCTGGATCGTATCGTCCTTCGCTGCCTCGAGAAGGATCCCGACTCACGTTACGAGAATGCGTCGGCCGTGCGCGACGACCTCGCCGCGCTGCGGGTCGAACTGAGCTCGGGCTCGGGACGGACTGCGATCGCCCGGCCGCGTGCACGCGGCGGACGGATTGCGATCGGCGCGGTCGCGCTCATCGTGATCGCCCTCCTCGGGACGTGGCTCTACCGGCGGCAGGCGCAGCAGCGATGGGTCCGAAGCGAGGCGCTGCCGCAACTGCAGGCGAGCGTCGACCGGATCCAGGCCCTCGAGGAAGGGCGCGACAGCTGGGACGCCTGGTTGCTTGCTCGGAAGATCGAAGTCGCAGCGCCGGGCGAGCCGCTCGTCGCCCATCTGAGCGGCAAGTTCAGTCGTGCAGTCACGATCGCGTCCGATCCACCGGGAGCGTCGGTCTTCATCCGCTACTACGACGAGCCGGACGCGGAGCCGGTGTTCATCGGTACGACGCCTCTCGAGGAGTTCGCCTATCCGCGCGGGTTCACGCGCCTACGCCTCGAGCTCGCCGGAATGCGACCCGTCGACGACGTCATCTGGAATTTCCCGATCAGCGGTGACGAGACGTGGAGCTATCGGCTCGAGGCGCCTGGCGAGGTTCCCGCCGAGATGTCGTCGGTGCCCGCGGGAGGGTTCGATCTCTTCCTTCCCGGCCTCGAGCATCTGAAGGCCGAGCCGATGGCCGCGTTCGAGATCGACCGCAACGAGGTGACCAACCGCGAGTTCAAGCGCTTCGTCGACGCCGGAGGCTACACGGAGACCAAGTACTGGACGCAGCCGATCGTCGACGGCGACCGCACGCTGACGCTCGAGGAAGGCCTCGCGAGATTCGTCGATCGCACGGGACGCACGGGTCCAGCAACCTGGGAGGTCGGCTCGTATCCCGATGGGCACGACGACTACCCCGTCACCGGCGTGAGCTGGTACGAGGCCGCGGCGTACGCAGCGTGGGCGGGGAAGCGGTTGCCGACGGTCTATCACTGGAACCGCGTAGCGTTCACGGTGGCGAGCTCGAGGATCATCCCGATGTCGAACCTCTCGGGAAAGGAGTTTCTCCCGGTCGGACATTCGAAGAGCATGAACCGCTTCGGAGTCACCGACCTCGCGGGCAACGCGCGAGAATGGGTATTCAACTCCCTGGGCGACGACGGCTCGCGCATGATTCTCGGCGGTGGCTGGAACGATCCCGACTACGCGTTCTCCGACGCGTACGCGCAGCCTGCACTCGACCGTTCGGCGACGAACGGCTTCCGCTGCATTCGCATCAGAGGACACGAGCCCAATCTCCCGAAGCTCGAACAGTCGATCGACCGGAGGTTTCGCGACTTCTACGCACAGAAGCCGGTCTCGGACGAGGTCTTCGATCAGTACCTCCGTCTGTTTGCGTACGACAAGACTGCCCTCGACGCGAAGATCGAGGAGGAGAAGCCGTACGCCGACGGAGTGCGACAGAAGGTGACGTTCAACGCCGCTTATGGCGGCGAGCGGATGATGGCGTACATCTTCCTTCCGTCGAAGGGGACGCGTCCCTTCCAGCCCGTCATCCTCTTTCCCGGTTCGGGCTCGATCGATGCGGGCTCGAGCGCGAACCTCGAGCCGGGTCGCGTGGACTTCGTCGTGAAGAGCGGACGCGTTGTTGTCTTTCCGATCTACAAGGGGACGTACGAGCGCAGCGACGAGCTCCGCTCCGACATCGGGCGCGAGACGACGTTCTACAAGGACCACGTGATCATGTGGGGCAAGGATCTGAGCCGCACGATCGACTATCTCGAGACGCGCGACGACCTCGACACGTCGCGCGTGGGCTATTACGGCCTGAGCTGGGGAGGAACGATGGGCGCGATCATGCCGGCCGTCGAGCCTCGCATCAAGGTGAGCGTTCTCTACGTCGCCGGCATGAGCTTTCAGCGCCCGCTCCCGGAAGCGGATCAGGTCAACTACGTCGGACGCGTGAGGCAGCCGACGCTGATCCTGAATGGCGAGCTCGACTTCTTCTTTCCGCCGGAGACGTCGCAGAAGCCACTCTTCGACCTGCTCGGCACGCCATCGGAGCACAAGAAACGAATGATCTTCCCCGGCGGCCATTCCGTGCCGCGCACCGAGATGATCAAGGAATCGCTCGCCTGGTTCGACCGCTATCTCGGCCCCGTCGATTCCGGGTCAGATCCAAAGTGAGATGGGCACCTTTCATGGTGACGTGTCGCCCTGAGCGAAGCGAAGGGCCTCGCAAGCTTCTACCATCGAAACCTTCAGCCCTTCGTCGCCGCACGCCGATGGATGCCTGAGAGGTCCTTCACTCCGCTTCGCTCCGTTCAGGACGACAACCTGCGTGAATCGCGCGCGTTGTCACGGGTCGTTGCTGAGGAATCGTTCAGGTGAGTCGTCTTGCAGGTTCCTCGCTCACTCGGAATGACGGCTCCTGCCGCCCCAAATACTCTATTCTTTAGACCTGACCCCTCGGGGCTCTCTCGATGATCGTCGAGCGCACAGCGGCCGCGGCCTTCACTCTCGAGTTCGAGAGTGAGGAGGAGTTGCAGTCTGAGCATGGGATCAATCTCGTGCATGGGGCACTCAGGATTCCGACGGCGGAGGCCATTCCACTCTACTCGGCGATGGGCGTCACTCTCCGCGGTCCCTGGGGTGGCGAGGCGAGCCTTCGCGCGACGGTCGTGGCGGCGCTGCCCGACGGAATCGCTCTCGGAATCGAAGGTTACACGGACGAGACCCTCGCGCTGCTTCTCACGCGTCCTCCCGAAATTGCTGCCGCGGCTCCAGTGGCGGATGAGCCCGCTGAGGTTGGTGAGGATCGCGGAGAGACGCGGCAGACGGCGTGGGACCGGATTCGCGGACTGCCACAGGCGCAGAAGATCATCCTCGCAGTGAAGGCGGAACGGACCGACCGGGCCCTTCTCGCGCAGGACAACGATCCGCGCGTCCTCCTGTCGCTGCTTCGCAACCCGCGAATCACGGCCGACGAGATCGCGAGGCTCGCGAAATCCCCGTTCATGAGTTACCAGATTGCCGAGGTGATCATGAAGTCGCCGCAGTGGATGGCGAATCCCGAGGTTCGGATCGGTCTCGTGAACAATCCGAAGACGCCGCAGGCATTTGCCCTCCGCCTCCTGCCGACACTTCCGGAACCGGAAGTCCGCGCGATCGCCCGCGCGGGCACGAGCATGGCCTTGAAGCAGGCGGCGATGCGGCGCCTGCAAGGAAAAGGGTGAGGGCGAGCCCAGGCTCGCCGCTCTCCCCGAGGTCACTCTCGAATCAGGAGCGTCAGGCGACTTCGCCGCAGTCGTTGATCTCGATCTTCTTGCTGGTGCGGCCGCTCTGGCTGCCGAGCTTCTCGATCGCGGTGACGATCTCCAGCCCTTCGACGACCTTGCCGAAGACGACATGCTTGCCGTCGAGCCACGGCGTCACGACCGTCGTGATGAAGAACTGCGATCCGTTCGTGTTCGGGCCGGCGTTCGCCATGCCGATGATCCCCTGCGCGAACGGCGTGTCGGTCAGCTCGTCCTGGAAGCGGTAGCCCGGTCCGCCGCGGCCGGTGCCGGTGGGATCCCCGCCCTGCGCGACGAAGCCGGGAATGACGCGGTGGAAGGTGCATCCGTCATAGAAGCCCTCGCGGGCGAGGAACACGAAGTTGTTCACGGTGAAGGGCGCAGTCGCCGGCATCAGCCGGATCGTGATATCGCCGCGTTC
>JBPPMG010000184.1:0-25811 GCA_051305935.1 Thermoanaerobaculia bacterium | reverse complement strand
TCAGCAGGCAGCGAGAGAAGGCGAGGGGCGAGAGGAGATGAGCAGGCAGTTCTCGCAGCGCCGCGTGCCGCTCGCGATCGCAAGATTGGAGTCGGTCGCGTGTTCGGCATGCAACGCCGAGAGGCGACGGGGGAAAGGTGATGCTCAGGCCGGTCGGGTGCGTCGAGCCGCCTGCTTGTCGCCTTTCGCCTCTCGCCTCTTTGCCTGCCTCTAAAACGGCATCTCTTCGTCATCCAGCCCAAAGTAGTGTCCGACCTCGTGGATGACGGTGTCGCGGATCTCTTCGATGGCGTCGTTGCGCGTCTCCGAGATTCGCAGGATCGGACCGCGGAAGATCGCGATCTGGTCGGGTAGCGCGGCCGGGTCGGACCAGGAGCGGTCAGGGAGCGGGACGCCTCGGTAGATGCCGAGCAGCTCGTCGTCTTCTTCGAATTCGTCCGGCTCGTCGAGGAGGTCGAGGTCCTCGTCGGAGGGCTCTTCCTCGACGACGATGACGATGTTCTGCAGAGCGCGCGCGAAGCGCTCCGGAATGTCGGCGATCGCCTCCTCCACGAGGCGTTCGAACTGCTCCTTCGAGATCCGCCAGCCCTGCTCAGCCATTCGAAGGAATGGTAACCGATCGCGGACGCGTTGCGTCGAGCTGCAACACGCGTCCATCCGCACGGGTTGAAATTCGCGTCTCGCGGAGTTCCGTTCTGCTACGATGAATGTCGCGGCACCGTGGACCTGCCCGTCAGATCCGCGATGCCGCATTTTTTCGATCGAGAGGAATTCGGCATGGAAACGACCACCGCGAAGAAGGACTGGATCAACATTGCCTTCCTGACGCTGACGCCGGTCATCGGGGTTTTCGGCACTGCGCTGTACACGATCACCCGTGGCTTCGAATGGTGGATGCTCGGGCTCGCCGCGGTGATGTACTTCCTCGTCGGCCTATCGATCACGGCCGGCTACCACCGCCTCTTCTCCCATCGCACCTACGAGGCCTCGCGTGCGGCCGAGGTCTTCTTCGCGATCTTCGGCGCGCTCGCCGCGCAGAACTCGATCCTCTGGTGGTCCGCGTCGCACCGTGTCCATCACCGCTTCGTCGACCGCGACTGGGACCCGTACAACATCAAGCGCGGATTCTGGTGGGCGCATATCGTCTGGATTTTCTACAAGAACCCGGCAGCGGGCGACTTCAGCAACTCCAAGGACCTTCTGAAGAATCCGGTCGTCATGTGGCAGCACCGCTGGCACTACGTGATCATGGTCGTCGTCGGCTTCGGGCTTCCCGCGCTCGTCGGGGCGATGTTCGGCGACTGGGTGGCCGGGCTGCTGTGGGGCGGATTCGTCCGGCTCGTCTTCGTTCACCAGTCGACCTTCTTCGTGAACTCGCTGGCGCACAAGGCTGGCGCGCCGACGTTCGACGCGAACGTTTCGGCGCGTGACAACTGGGCCGTGGCGCTGGTGACCCTGGGCGAGGGTTATCACAGCTTCCACCACCGCTTCCCGGGCGACTTCCGCAACGGCATCCGCTGGTACCAGTGGGATCCGTCGAAGTGGTTCATCCGCGCGCTCCAGGCCGCGGGACAGGCATGGAGCCTGCGTCGGGTTCCGGCTCCCGCGATCGAACAGGCAAGAATGGAGGCCGCAGTATTGAGCCTCGAGCCGCGACTTGCGATCGTGCCGCGCGATCGTGCCGAAGAGATCCGGCAGCGAATCAACGCGGCACGCGAGGAGTTTGCGCGCGCAATCGAGCTCTGGCGCCGCCAGGCCGAAGAGCGCGCCGACGGGTTTTCGAACGCATGGAAAGAGACGCGTCGCGAGGCGAAGCGGGCAATGGCGGATGCCCGGCGCGACTGGAAGCGGGCTTCCGCGATGCTCATGGCGGTTCCGGCTCACGCCCGATGATGTCTCCCCGGTCCGGACCGAGGCGTCTACCGGCGGCGCTCCGCATGCGATATTGTTGGCCTCCGCCCGGGCTGGGCGAGATTGATCTGAATCCGAATCGTGGCGCGATGAACCTTCTCGAAATGAAGCCGGGGTTCGCCGAGAGGCGGGCCGAGGCAGCGCCGGGAGTGACTCTCTGAGCGACCACATGCGAGGGCATAAGCGGGGCCGGGGCTACTTCGTCGGGTTGTCGGTGACGGCGCTGGGCGTCGTCTACGGTGACATCGGCACGAGCCCGCTCTACGCCGTACGGGAGTGCTTCAACGGACCGCACGCCGCGGAGCTCACGCGCGCGAACATCCTCGGCGTCCTTTCGCTCATCTTCTGGGCGCTGATGATCGTCATTACGCTGAAGTACGTGACGCTGGTCATGCGCGCGGACAACAAGGGAGAGGGGGGCACGCTCGCGCTGGCGGCGCTGACCTCGCCGCCCGGCGGAAAGCCGGACAGCCGGCGCTACTGGGTCCTCACCGTCATCGCGCTCTTCGGCGCGGCGCTCTTCTTCGGTGACGGCATGATCACCCCCGCGATCTCGGTGCTCTCCGCGGTCGAGGGGTTGAACGTCGCGACTCCCGTCTTCACCCCCTTCGTCGTTCCGATCACGATCGTGATTCTTCTCGGCCTCTTCCTCGCGCAGAAGCGAGGCACGGGGAAGATCGGCGCCATCTTCGGGCCCGTCATGCTCGGCTGGTTCTCGGTGCTCGCGATTCTCGGTCTCAGCCAGATCGTCCGGGCTCCGGAGGTGCTTCTCGCCGTAAACCCGCTGCATGCGATCGACTTCTTCCGCCACCAGGGCGCGGAGGGCTTCCTCGTCCTGGGTGCCGTGTTCCTCTGCGTCACCGGCGGCGAAGCGCTCTACGCGGACATGGGGCACTTCGGAAAGATGCCGATCCGCCTAACGTGGTTTTCGGTGGCGATGCCCGGGCTGCTGCTGAACTATTTCGGCCAGGGCGCGCTGCTCCTTCGCGAACCGGGCGCCGTGGACAACCCGTTCTACCGGATGGGCCCGTCGTGGGCGCTCTACCCGATGGTCATCCTGGCGACGGCGGCGACGGTCATCGCCTCGCAGGCAGTGATCTCCGGGGCCTTCTCCCTCGCGAGGCAGGCCGTGCTGCTCGGCTACAGCCCGCGGCTCGACATCGACCACACCTCGGACAGGGAAATCGGCCAGATCTACATCCCGCTGGTGAACTGGATCCTGATGATCGCCTGCATCGTGCTGGTGCTCGGCTTCAGGACCTCGAGCAACCTCGCCGCGGCGTACGGCATCGCGGTGACCGGCGACATGGTGGTCACGGCCATCCTGCTGTGGGTCGTCATGATGCAGCGGTGGCGCTGGAGTGTCGCGCTCGCGACCGTCGTGGTGCTGCCGTTCCTGCTGATCGATCTCGCGTTCTTCGCGGCCAACGCGGTCAAGATCGCCGCCGGCGGCTGGGTGCCCCTGGTCGTGGGTTTCGTCGTCTTCTCGCTGATGGCGACGTGGAAGCGAGGGCGCCAGATCCTCGACGACCGGCTCCGCTCCGGATCGCTGCCGCTCGATCTCTTCCTGACCTCTGTGATGTCGAACCCGCCGCACAGGGTGCCCGGAACCGCGGTCTTCATGCACCGCAACGCGGAAGGCGTTCCCACCGCGCTGCTCCACAGTCTCAAGCACTACAAGGTGCTGCACGAGACGATCGTGCTGCTTTCGGTGCAGATCGAGGAGGAGCCATACGTCGATCCGGCGATGCGGCTCGAGATCGAGAACTCGGGAAGCGGGGTCTGGTCGGTCGTCGTGCACTTCGGCTTCATGGACGACACGGACATCCCGAAGGCGCTGAGCGAGGTGAGGGTCGAAGGGCTCGATCTCGATCCGGCAAAGACTTCGTACTTCCTTGGCAGGGAGACGCTGGTAGCGACGCACCGACACGCGATGGCGTCGTGGCGCGAGAAGCTGTTCATCTGGATGTCGCGCAACGCGAGCGGCGCCGGCCTCTTCTTCCGGCTACCGCCCAACAGGATCGTCGAGCTGGGAGCGCAAATCGAGGTGTAGGAAATGCGGATTGCGGAATGCGGAATGCGGAATGAAAACCGGAATGGAGAATGTCGAATGATGAATGATGAATGAGGAAAGGGGGGCGCCGAGTTGAGCCCGAGCAGTGGTTTCTCTTTCTTCATTCATCATTCCTCATTCGGCATTCTCCATTTCGGTTTCGGCTCGTCCTTCGACGTGTTGCGCTGTTGCACCTCCCCCGCCTTTCATTCCGCGTTCCGCATTCCGCAATCCGCACTTAGAATCACCCAATGCTTCCCTCGACCTCCCCGGCGGTCCTTTGTCGCGGACTGCGAAAGCGGTTCTCTGACGTCGTCGCCGTCGACGGGATCGATCTCGAGGTGCGCCGAGGGGAGTGTTTCGGACTGCTTGGCCCGAACGGCGCAGGGAAGACGACGACCATCGAGATCCTCGAAGGGCTTACCGATGCCGATTCGGGAGAGGTGTCGATTCTAGGGGTGACGTGGAGTGGCAACGTGCAGGCCCTCCGCGAACGGATCGGGATCTCGCTCCAGGAGACCCGCTTCAACGACAAGCTCACGATTGCCGAGACGGTGCGTCTGTTCCGGTCGTTCTACAAGTCGGGGCGCGACTACCGCGACGTCATGCGCACGCTCTCGCTCGACGAGAAGGCGAACGCGCGTGTCGGGAAGCTCTCGGGAGGTCAGCGCCAGCGTCTCGCCGTGGCATGCGCGCTCGTGGGCGACCCCGAGATGCTCTTTCTCGACGAGCCGACCACGGGCCTCGACCCGCAGAGCCGGCTCGAGCTTTGGGAACAAGTGACGAAGTTTCGCGCCGGCGGGGGGACGATCCTGCTGACGACGCACTACATGGACGAGGCGGAGAGGCTGTGCGACCGCGTCGCGGTGATCGATCGCGGACGGATGATCGCGCTCGGCACGCCGACGGAGCTGATCGGCGAGCTCGAAGCGTCGAACGTCGTCGAGTTCGCGACCGATCCGATGCCCGACGCGACGCACCTGCTTTCGCTCCCCGGGGTGCATGGCTGTCATGCGCGGGGGCCTAACCTCGCCTTGCACGTCGACTCGCTGCCACGCGCGGTGCCGGCGCTGCTTGCCCACATCGAGGCGAGCGGGGCGAAGCTCGTCCACCTGTCGACGCACCACGCAACGCTGGAAGACGTGTTCGTGTCCCTCACGGGGCGCGAGCTGCGGGACACGTAAGGCAGACCGATGAATCCGCGCTCGGCACTTCACGAACTGACCGTCACCCGGACGAAGGAGTTCCTGCGCCAGGGCGAAGCTGTTTTCTGGGTCTTCGTTTTCCCCCTGCTGCTCGCGGTGGCGCTCGGTTTCGCGTTTCGCGAGAAGCCGCCCGATCGGATCCCGATAGGAGTCACGAAAGGCGAGGGAGCGGTCGCGATGGCGGAGCGGCTGGAGAAGTCGCCTGCGCTTCGCGTCCGGCTCTACGAGCCGGCCGAGGGTCGCGAGGCGCTCCGCGTCGGACGGATCTCGCTGCTCGTCGAAACGGGCGGTCCCGCGAGCTTTCGCTTCGATCCGACGCGGCCTGATTCGCGTGTGGCACGGATGGAGGCGGCCGACGCGCTGCAGCGGGCCGCAGGAAGGATCGACCCACTGAAGATCGGCGAGGAGAAAGTCACCGAGCGTGGGTCGCGCTACATCGACTTCCTGATTCCGGGTCTTCTCGGGCTGAACCTGATGAGCACCGGGATGTGGGGCGTCGGCTTCTCGATCGTCACGGCGCGTTCTCAGAAGCTGCTCAAACGGCTCGTCGCGACGCCCATGCGCAAGCGCGATTACCTGCTCTCCCAGATGCTGTCGCGTATGGTGTTCCTCGCGGCGGAGGTCATCGTTCTGCTCGGCTTCGCCTGGTTCGTGTTCGACGTCGGAGTGCGCGGCTCGATTCTCGCCCTCTCCCTCGTCTCGTTCGTCGGCGCGATGGCGTTCGCTGGGCTTGGTGTCCTCATCGCCGCCCGCGTGGAAACGATCGAGGCGGTGAGCGGCCTGATGAACTTCGTGATGCTGCCGATGTGGCTGCTCTCCGGGGTCTTCTTCTCCGCGGACCGCTTTCCCGATGCCGCGCAGCCTTTCATCCGCGCGCTGCCGCTCACCGCGCTGAACGACGCGCTGCGCGAGGTGATGATCGAGGGCGCGGGGACGCTCGCGATTCTGCCCGAGCTCGCAAATCTCACGATCTGGTGCGTCGTCAGCTTCGTCATCGCGCTGAAGATCTTCCGGTGGAAGTAGCTTGAAATGCGGGATGCGGAACGCGGAACGCGGAATGTGGAATGCGGAACGGGAGTGACGCGCGACGACCGCACGATTTGTCGCCCTGAGCGAAGCGAAGGGCCTCTCAGGCTTCTACCCTCGACGCGACGGGCTCTGGCCTTCCTTCGACTCTCCCGGCGGTCGCTCAGCGAAACCTGAGAGGCCCTTCGCTTGCACTCAGGGCGACACGGCCCGGTTCTCTGCCCCGAGTCGCTCACACACGCCTATTCCGCAATTCGCGCTCCGCATTCCGCATTTCGACCTCGCCGTTCCGATATGATCGTCCCCACATGCCCGAGCTTCCCGATGTGACGAATTACGTCGAGGCGTTGCGCCCACGCATCGTCGGACGGAGGCTCGAGGCGATTCGTCTTGCGAGCCCGTTCCTTCTCCGCACGGTCGCGCCTTCACCCGGTGAGATTGCCGGGCGCGTGGTCAGGTCGGTCACTCGGCTCGGAAAGCGCATCGTGGTCGGCCTCGAGGGCGATGCATGGATCGTGATCCACCTCATGGTCGCCGGGCGATTCCGCTGGCTCGCGCCGGGAGCGAAGATTCCCGGCAAGCTGGGGCTTGCCGCGTTCGACTTCGAGCACGGCTCCCTCGTGCTGACGGAGGCCGGATCGAAGCGGCGCGCGTCGCTGCACCTGCTTGCGGGAAGAGACGCGCTGGCGCTGCTCGACCGTGGAGGCATCGAGCCTCTCGAGATGAGCCTCGCCTCCTTTCGCGAGACGCTGATTCGCGAGAACCACACCGTGAAGCGGGCCCTGACTGACCCGCGGCTCTTCAGCGGAATCGGCAACTCCTATTCGGACGAGATCCTGCATCGGGCCCGGATGTCGCCGATGAAGCTGACGCGGTCGATGACGGCCGAGGAGATTGCGCGGTTGCATCGCGCCGTCGTCGACACGCTGACGCTCTGGACCGACTGGCTGCGGGCCGAGACCGGCGACGGCTTCCCGGAGAAGGTCACCGCGTTCCGCGACGGGATGGCTGTCCACGGCAGGTACGGCCAACCCTGCCCCGACTGCTCCTCGCCGGTGCAGCGAATCGTCTACGCCGACAACGAGACGAACTACTGTGCGCGCTGCCAGACCGAAGGGCGCCTCCTCGCCGATCGGGCACTCTCTCGGCTGTTGCGCGCCGACTGGCCGCGCTCGATCGACGAAGTCGACGGTTGATGGGAGAGGCACGCGCGGAGAACCAGGCCACTGAGGCGCGGCCAGCCTGGTTGGCACAATTTCCTGACCGCGAGTGGCGGTTCGATCTTTTCAGCCACGAAGTATCTGTGGTATTCACTACGCTGGCATGAGACTCGTAGCGCCTAGAACCGCGTTCGCCGCGCTGATCCGGCTTCTCGCCGCGGCGACGATGATTGCGGTGATCGCGGTCGGTGCGCCGATGCATTCGCACGATCTCGCCTTCGGCAGCGGCGAGGCCGGCGCGCCGCAGAGCTCGACCTGTGCCGCGTGCGTGTCGGGCGCCAGTCCCGGACTGGTGGCCGAGAGCGCCGATTTCGCCCCCGGCCTTCAGCCGGTCGACGTAGTCGCCGCAGTCGAGTCCTGCGCAGTTGCGCTGTCTCTTCCGATTCGCGCCGGTCGCGCCCCTCCCGCGGCCTGACGTTCGTTCCTTTCGCGAACCGTCAGTCCTATCAACCGGAGGTGTTTCGTGTTCAAGGCATATTTCCTGGAGCGGCTCATACCGCTCGTCCTGCTCGCATTTCTTCTTCCCGTCGGCGTGTTCGCTCAAAGCGCTGACGACGACCTCGCGCTTCGCCTCGGAGAGCTGACGCGGCGCCTCGAGGCGCTCGACCGCGAATCGAGCGCGATTCGGGCCGAAGTCGAAGCACTCCGCGCGAAGGCGGGCCGTGCCGCACCAGTGGAAGATCTAACGCGGATCGAAACGCCTGCGGCGCCGTCCGCGGCCGAGGTGCAGCCATCGCTCGCCGAAGTCGAGGTCGTGTCGAACGCGCCGTCGGGCGCGGCGTCGAAGGTGTTCAATCCCGACATCTCGATCATCGGCAACGTCGTCGCGCACGTCGGCGGGGACAACCCCGAGGAACGCGACTCGATCGCGCTCGAGGAGTCGGAGCTCTCGATCGTCGCGGCGGTCGACCCGTATGCGAACGCGAAGTTCTACATCGGCTACAGCGACGAGGAAGTCGCGGTCGAAGAGGGCTACATCGAGTTCATCGCGCTGCCGTGGGACCTGACCGCGAAGGTCGGCAAGATGAAGGCTTCTTTCGGCAAATTCAACGAGTCGCACTTTCACACCTGGTCGACCGTCGATGCCACCCTCGTGAACGGAACGTTCTTCGGCGAGGAAGGGCTCGCGGACAGCGGCGTGTCGGTCTCGCAGCTCATCCCGGCGGGGTCGTTCTTCGTCGAGGCGACGGCCGAGGCCTTCCGGGGAAGCGTGGAGGACGTGTTCGAGCCGGAAAGCTCGAGCGATCTCTTCTACAACGCGCGCCTGCGCGCCTATCGCGACCTCACGGAGAACGACAACCTCGATCTCGGCGCGAGCTTCGCCAGAGGGACGCTGCCCGAAGGTGGAGGCACGAACGAGTTTGCCGGCGTCGACGTGAGCTACCGCTGGAAGCCGCTCTCGCGGTCGATCTACCGGTCGCTGCTCGCGCGCGGGGAGCTCATCGTGAACGACCGCGACGACCAGGAGGAGTCGGCGCTCGGCTTCTACGCCGGGGCGGACTACCAGTTCGCGCGCCGCTGGCTCGCGGGCTTCCGCGTCGACAGCGTCGAACGCCCCGAGGATCCGTCGATCACCGACCGCGGGCAGTCCCTCACGCTCACCTTCCGCCCGTCCGAATTCAGCCTCATTCGTGGCCAGTTGCGCAGGACAGATTACGGCGACGGGGAAGAAGCCAACGAGTTCCTGCTCCAGATTCAGTTCGGCATCGGCGCGCACGGCGCCCATCCGTTCTAGGGAGATGTCATGAAGAAGACACTGCTCGTAGCACTCGCACTCCTCTGTGGCGCCGTCGCCCAGGCCGAGCCGATCAGGATCGTGACCACCACCTCGGATCTCGCGTCGATCGCGAAGGAGGTCGGGGGGGAACGCGTCGTCGCCGAGGCGATCGCGCGCGGCTACCAGGATCCGCATTTCGTCGAAGCGAAGCCGAGTTTCCTGCTTCAGTTGAAGAAGGCCGATCTCCTCGCGGTCGTCGGGCTCGAGCTCGAGATCGGCTGGCTGCCGCCGCTCATCGAGCAGAGCCGCAACACGAAGATCCGCCCGGGAACCGACGGCTATTTAGATCTCTCGGCGGGCGTGGAGATTCTCGACCGCCCCGCGACGAGTGTCGACCGCTCGATGGGCGACATCCACGCGGCGGGGAACCCGCACTATTGGCTCGAGCCGGGCAATGCGATCCGGATCGCGATCCAGTTCCGCGACCGGTTCGCGAAGCTCCGGCCCGCGGAGGCGGGCTTCTACTCCGCGCGGCTCGACCAGTTCAAGCGGCGTGCGAACGAGGCGAACCAGCGGTGGACGAAGGAGCTCGCGCCCTATCGAGGCGCGAAGATCGTCACCTATCACCGCTCGTGGACGAACTTCGTGAAGCGCTACGGGCTCGACGTCATCGACTTCGTGGAGCCGAAGCCCGGAGTCCCGCCTTCGCCGTCGCACCTGTTCGCTCTCGTGCAGAAGATGAAGTCGGAGGGAGTGAAGGTGATCGTGGTCGAGCCGTACTTCGACCTGAAGACGCCGAACTCGATCGCGCAGAAGGCAGGAGCGAAGGTGGTCGTGCTGTATCCCTCGGTCGGAGGTGCACCGGGCCTCGATGACTACATCACCTTGTTCGACCACAATGTGCGGGTGCTGACGGACGCATTGCGATGAGCCTCGAGCTCCTGTCGTTTCTCGCCATTCCTTTCGCGGCCGGTCTCGTGCTCACCGGCATTCACGCGTATCTCGGTCTGCACGTGGTCGAGCGGGGAGTCATCTTCGTCGATCTGTCGCTCGCGCAGATCGCGGCCCTCGGCGCCACGGCCGCCTACCTTGCGGGACACGACCTGCACGACCCCGTGACCTGGTTCTGGTCGCTGGGCTTCACGGTGTTCGGCGCGGCGGTCTTCGCGCTGACGAGGGTTCACGGAACGACGCGCATTCCGCAGGAGGCAATCATCGGGATCGTGTACGCGGTCGCCGCGGCCGCGGCGATTCTCGTGATGAGCAAAGCGCCGGAGGGGACCGAGCACCTCAAGGACATGCTGGTCGGGAACATCCTCAGCGTCTCGTGGGGCGAGGTGATCAAGACGGCGGTCCTCTACGCGGCCGTGGGCGTCTTTCATTTCGTCTTCCGCGCGAAGTTCATGATGATCTCGCTCGAGCCGGAGACGGCAGAAGCGGCCGGCGTCAGCGTCAGGTTCTGGGACTTCCTCTTCTACACCTCGTTCGGGCTCGTGGTGACCTCCTCCGTGGAGATCGCCGGGGTGCTGCTGGTCTTCTCGTACCTCATCGTTCCGTCGGTGGCCGCGATGCTCTTCGCGCGCACGGTCGGAGGGCGGCTCGCGTTCGGATGGACGATGGGAGCCGTCGTCAGCGCGATCGGCGTGCTCGTCTCGTTCCAATACGATCTTCCCACGGGAGCGGCGATCGTCTGCACGTTCGGAGTGGCGTTGCTTCTGCTCGCCGGGATCCGCCTCGGCATGAGTCGAGTGGCGCGGGGCTGAAGCGCCCCGGACGCGCGGGCCCGGCCATGCGAGAATGGCTCTCGCATGGCCGGGCCCGCGCGCGCGAAGCTGTTCGACTCGATCGGGTCCCGCCTCGCGCTCGCCGCGATCTCCGCGAGCTTCGTCTTCTATTTCTGGCGGCTCGCCCGATTCGTAACCAGCAACGCGGTCGATGTCCCTTACTGGGACCTGTGGGATGTGCTCGACCCGTTATTTCGCGACGAGGGGCTCTGGGCGGCGTTTCAGTACCAGCACGGGCCCGTTAGGCAGGGGCTCGGGGCGCTGCTGTTCTTCGTCTCGAACGCGGCGACCGACTGGAGCCTCGTCGCGCCGGCGTTCGAAAATCTCGTGCTTCTCGGCGTCTGCGCCCTGCTTGCGATCGAGCTGAAGGTCGCGATTTTCGGTCGCCTGACGGTCTTCGACGCGCTCATTCCCGCGATCTTCTTCCGTGTGGGCCAGTACTCCACGCTCGTGATGATCCCGTATCCCGCGCACGGAGTGCTCCCGCTGCTGCTGGTGCTTCTCGCCTGCCGCGCGTTTCTGATCCGCGGTGCCCGAATGCAGCTCGCTTCGTTCGGAGTGATCTCTTTCTTCGCAGCGCACACCGGATTTGCGATGTTCCTTCCGCCGGTGCTCGTTGGCGTCGCGTCGCTCGCGGGCACGGCAGCATGGCGTGCCGGACGCTTCGATTCCGCTCGACGGAGTCTCGTCGTCGCGGCCGTCGTCGCGCTCTGCGCCGCGCCTGCGCTCGTCGGGTTGAATGCGGGGAAGTTCGGCGCAATCCCGTGTCCCGACGCTCCCGGTCCGGTCGACTACGTCGCGTACGTGGTGATGATGCTCAACGGATCGTTCGGGTTCCCCCGCCGCGACACGGCGGCGCTGATCCTCGGAGCCGGCGTGCTGCTTCTGCCGGCGCTTCTCGTGCTCGCAGCGAGCGTTAGGCGGGCGGCAACGGCCGCGAGAGAAGGCGCAGCGAGCCACGTGACGGCGGGTCCACTCGTGGTGATCGTGCTCATCGGATTCGCCCTGCTCTTCGCGTCGGCGTCGGCTCCCGGCCGCATCTGCGCAGAGGGCGCGGCGCTCAGTTCGCGATACGTGTCGCTGATGGCGCCGTTCGCGCTCGGCCTCTACTTCGGAATCTGCGCGTGGAGGGATTTCGAGTTGGTGCGTCGAATCTGCCTCGCCGCAATGACCGTCCTCGTCTGTCTTGGGGCGCTCGTCCTGACTCCGGTCGACGAACTTGTCGTCGAGACGACGGTGACCGGGAAGCTTCGGTGGATCGAATGCGTGAGAAGCGGAGGCTCGGCGGCAGACTGCAATCGCCGCGCACAATTCGAGATCCACCCGGCACCGGAAGGATCGCGCATCGACGAGAAGCTCGAGTACCTCCGGCGCAATCGGCTGAGCTTTTTCGCCCCGCGCGACGAGTGACGCTCGAAGAAGGAGCCCACCCCCGATTCAGGCGCGCTTCTCGGTCATCGTGGCCCGCAGGGCTTTCGCCTCGGCGAGCAGGAGACGGGCAGCGTCGGCGAGCCCGCCCTCGTCCTGGATCGGCGACGCCGCGCGCGCGAGGTCGTCGGGATCGCCGAGCCCCGAGTCGCGCTGTCGCCGCACGCCGTCGAGCAGCAGGTTGCGGATCGCGTCCGCGTCGTCGACGCCGCGGAAGAAGCCGACGTGCACCGGATCGCTGCCCTGCTTTTCTCCGGCGCCTTCTTCGGACGAGCCGCCGCCGGCGTTTCTCACCTCGACGTCGGCGATTCCGAGCAACCGCTGCAGTGGCCCCTGGCGGACGACGATGTTCTGGATGTTTGCGAAGGTCATCGTCTTCTCACGAACCGAGGTGATCCCCTCGCGGATCCTGAGGCTCCGGTCGGTGACGATGTACCAGCGCATCTCGAAATCGAGCACGGTGACGAGGAGGGAGAACGGGATCTGCGCGATGAAGCCGACCACGCCGAGGATCTCCAGCGCGAACAGGATCTCCCTCGGCACGCCTGGAATTCCGACGTTTCCGACGAACCAGAACGCGAACAGAAGTCCGACGACCGCGGTCAGCTGCGCGATGAGCCAGGCGGCAAGTTTGTAGCGGAAGAAGTTGCGCCCCGCGCGAAAGACGCGAGCTCCTTCGCCGGGAGGCGCTGCCGGCTGCGGCGGCACCCGCATGGCCCGAAGGAAGATCCCACGCCAGCCGCTCATTGGGCGCCGCCTCCCTCGATCGATTCGCGGATCGCGCGCAGCTCGGCGGCCGCCGCGAGAATCGCGCGTGCGGTCTCGCCCGTGCCTTCGTCCCCGCGGTGCGAGTCGGCGGAAGGGCTCTGCTGATGGTGAACGCCACGCATGCGGGTGTAGAGGAAGTCGCGGATGGCTTCGAAGTCCTGAAGCCCCTCGATCACCATCTCGGCGCCCGACGAGCCGCTCGCCGTCTGGATCTGAATGCGTGCCAGCCCCAGCCAGCGCTCGACGACGTTGCTGACGAGGTGAATGTCCTGCACGCGCGCGTAGGTCAGGCTGATCTCCCGCCGGAAAAGGATTCCCCAGCGCATCGTGATCCCCTCGCGGTCGAAGACGTAGCGGAGCGTGTGATAGCGGAAGTAGAGGTACGCGAGCGGAACGACGAAGAACGGGCCGGCCATCAGCGAGCTGAGCGCGTAGTAGGTGAATAGGCTCTTGTGGGGCTCGCGCGTGAGGGGTGTGGCGCTGTCGAGTCGCATGGTCTTCCGCAGTCTCCCGGCGCGAATGATACGTCAGCCCCGCCGCGCGCGCCGCGCCCGCTCGAACTGGTCGTCGAAACGCCGCGGCAGCGGGACGATCACGTGCCTGTCGCGAAAGGGAAGGGTCTGCCGCATCACGTTGAACCCTGCTGCGCTGACGATTCGTTCGGCCCGCGCGAAGAGGGCGCTCGCCGGGAACGGGCTGACCACGACGGCGCCTGCGGGGAGCGACTCCGGAGCCTCGGAGGTCGCGACGACGATCGTGGAGCTGGACCGTTCGGCGCAGCGAAGGTCCTCCGCGAAGCTCGCCAGCTCCTCGACCTCCGACGGCGGGCCGCTGTGTACGACCAGCCAGAATCTCGGCGGAAGGCCGTCGGGTGCCTCTCCGGTCACAGCAGGATCGCGGAGCTCGAGGTCGCACACCTCGCGCGAGGCCCGGCGAATCCACGCTTCGTGAGCGTCGTGGAGCGGCTCGAGCCGGTAGGTCGTCGCGAAGCGCGCCGGCTCGCCTGTCGCGAGGGGCGCGTACTCATCCCAGCGGAGAAGGCGGGCGAGATGCCATGCTTCGCCGGCGTGCGGGAGCGCATCGCCAGCCAGCTCGCCGATGATCCCGCACGGGAAGGCGTCGACGCAGAAGATCTCCGGCCGTCTCGTGTCGAGAAGGGCCGCGATCCAGGCCCGGCAAGCGGCAGGGTCGCGCTCGAGCTTCCGCGGGATCGCGATGGCTTCGATGTCGCCTAACACCCTGGAGTCGGCGGCGTGATGGGACGCGGTGATCACGGCGGCGTCGCTCTCGAGGCCGAGCGTGTGGAGAAACGCTCGCGCGCGGACCAGGTGACCGAGTCCGCCGCCGAGCGCGTAGACGAGGATCATCGCGTCAGATACCGCGCGCGATCAGCTCCGCCATCACGATGAGGCGATACTGCTCGGGAACACCGTCCATGAGCGCGACGCCGAACGCGGGAGACATCCGGCCCGACTCGCTCGCCCAGACGTCGTCCCCGAGGTGGTCCTTGACCTTGAGCTTTCCGGTGTCGCGGTAGTACTTCACCGAGCCGACTTCCTGCTCGGCCGGGCTGAGCACTTTCGCCTTGTCGTCGTACTTCGTCTTCAGGACCCAGGGCTGTTTGTTCTCCTCGTTGTCGCTCACCTTGATCTTGTCGGTGTCGACCTTGACCTTCCAGAGGAGCTTGCTGTCGGTGGTGCGGACCTTGAAGCCCTTGTCGTCGCCCGACTTGACCTCGAGGAACGCGGCGCCGGTCGCGGCGTCGCGGTAGCGCCGCTTCTCGCCGTCGGCCTCCCCGATGTAGCGCGGCCCACCCGTGATGGAGACCTCGACGTGTTTGCCGTCGGTCGTGATCGTGACGGTCTTCGCACCGTCTGCGGAGACGAGGGTGATCGCTCCGCCGGCTGCAGGGGCCGTGGTCGCGGTGGTCGTCGCGGTGGCGGCGGAACTGGCCGCCGGCGCGGAAGAGAACTCGACGTTAGGCGCCGTGGATTCCTCGCCGCGCGAGCAGGCGACGAGAGTGAGAAGGGCGGCGGTGCGGAGAATGGTCTTCATCGTTCTTGCTCCTGAAGTGGTGATCGTCGTTCGCCCGCGCTCGCGCGGGCCGTGTCCCTTAGGGCCTCGAGGTAGCGAGATGCTTCGCTCTCGCCGGTGAAGTCGCGTGCGATCGTCGCGGCGAGGCGCGCGCCGAGCTCGCGGAGCTCCGCGTCACCGATCGTCGCCGAAGCATCGATCGCGCGGCGGCAGTCGTGTGGGTCGCCGGCGCGAAAGAGCAGGGCGTTCTCGCCGTCGCTGAGGAGGTCGGGCATAGCGCCAGCGGTCGAGGCCAGAGGGGGGACACCGAGCGCTCCGGCCTCGAGCAGCACGTTCGGCAGCCCGTCGTAGTGCGAGGGGATCACGACGAGGTCGCACGCCGCGTACCAGGGAAGCAGCTCCCACCGGTCGACGAATGGGACATGGGTCCAGGCCGCCGCGCTCTCGATCGACTGGAGGCGGGCGAGCATCTCGGGCTCTGCCTCGCCGACCAGCAGCAGGTGGAAGCGGCCGTCACGCCCCGCACGCCGGAGAGCGTCGAGGAAGAACGAGCCTCCCTTCTTCGACTTGAGCTGGCCGAAGAGTCCGAGGACGCGCCGATCCGGCCCAACCTCCTCGGCGCGCCACTTCCGGGCGCGCTCGAGATCGTGCGGTTCCAGCGTCCATTCGCCGGTGTCGATCCCGTTCGGGATCCAGCGGACCTGGGTGGAGGGGAAGAGTGCGGAGATGCGGCGCACGTGGTCGCGGCTCACCGCGCAGACCAGGGACGAGCGTGAGAGCGCGTCGCGGAGCATCCAGCCCCTTCGAGGCGAGAAGACGGCCGCGTCGAAGTCGTTGCCGCGCATGAGCGTCACCAGAGGCGCGCCGGACCACGCCGCCAGCGACGGGGCGGCGAGCACCGGCGCGTAGCCGCCGAAAGCGACAACGTGCGACGGGCGCAGCTCGCGAATCTCGTTCCAGAGAAGGTTGAGCCAGTGGCCCGGGTCGTCGTCGATCGGGCAATGGACGAGAATCCCCCGCTCCTGCTGCTCGATGTCGATCGCCGCGTGCCTTTTCGAAAAGTGGACGACGTCGAGCTCGATGCCGAGGCGCAGTCCGCGGACGATGCGGTCGCACGACTGCGCCATCCCTCCGCGGTCAGGGGGGTAGTTCTCGGTGAGGAGGAGGGGCCGCGCCATCGCGTCAGCTGTCTCCGAAGCCGCCGTCGCTTCCGTCGTAGTCGCTGTCAGACGAGTAACTGTCGTCGAACGAGCGCGTGTCGTAGGTGCTGTAGTAAACGCCGGCGGCAGCTCCCACGTAGAGCGGCCGGTAGCCGCTGCGGTAGTAGCGGTGGCGGTAGCCGTAGGCCCAGTCCTCGTCGAGCGGTGCGTCCGCGCCGACCGACTTCGCGGGCGGAGCCATGCTGCCATCGTCGTTAGGCTGCTGCTGCTGCTGCTGTTGCTGCGACTCCTCGTCGTGGCCGCGGGCCCAGCAGTCCAGGCACTCGGTGAAGCCGCTGGCGGGCGACAGGTGGCGAGAGCAGACACCGCGGCTGCAGCGCGTGCACGTGTTCGCGACCGGTTGATCGCAATCTCGAAGCGCGAAGAAGCCGCTCTTGCATTCACATCCCGTCATGCCGCACCTCCCATCGTGGCCGGCTTTGCCCTGCGGAATGCCTCGGCGGCGAGGTCGACGAGCTCCCTGACGTCGAACGGCTCGTTCTCCTTGAGCTTGACCCTCGTCGCGAGCCGGATCGTCGTCCGCTTCTCTCCCGCCTTGAATTTCACCTTCGTGTCCTCCGTCTGCATCGCGCGGTCGATTCCGTAGTGCTTGTTCGGGAGCGCGACGTCAACAGCCAGCTGGCAGACCTTGCGGTACTTCGTCTTGGTCTTGTACTTCCCGCGCGCGTTGCGCTTGGTGCGGGCGCTCGATGTGATCTCCTCGACGACCGACCAGGAGAGTGCGCTGCCGTCGGCGAGCCACGCCGAGCCTTCGAACCAGGCGTCGCGGTAGTAGCTGTCGATCACCTTGTGGTAGACGCCGAGCTCGTACTTGTCGCTCTCGCCAGTCTTCTTCGCCTTGTCGATCGGCGAGGAGAGGTCGAGCTTGAACTGCATCGGCTCGCCCGACTCCATGTCCTCCTTGAGGAGCGCGAAGAACGGCAGCGCGATCTCACGGAAGTTGTTCGACAGGTCGTGCTTCGAGAGCTTGATCACCGTCACGAGGAAGTAGACGAAGCCACCAAAGAGGCCCAGAACGAGCGGGACGCCGAGAAACCAGGGCAGGACGCCGTTCGCGGTGACGATCAGCGCGACGATCGAGAAGACGAAGAGCGCCGCGCTCCAGCAGCCGATCGGCGTGCGCGCCTTGTCGCTCATCCGGTCGAACTCGCCGACCGGCTTGAGCAGTGCGAGCGCGGCATGAGGAGTGAAACTGCCCGACAGCCGCTTGTCTTTGAGTACGGCCCTCTGTTCCGGCGTGAGCGCCTTGAGAGCGGCGAGCGTCTTTCTCATGCACGAGCTCCTTCGATTTCCGATGTCGCGTTAGGCAGTAGCTCGACGGCAGACGTTTCAGACGGGCAGAGCCGCCCGTAGAGTGCCGTGAGCTTGTCGATCGTGTGGCTCCAGGTCAGCGACGACTCGATGCGGAGGCGCGCGGCTGCCGACATCTCCTCGCGCCGGGCCGGACAGTGCAACAGGACGCGGATCGCGCGCGCGAGCTCCGCGGGGCGGTCGGGCGAAACGAGCCACCCCTCGACCCGATCGGTCACCACCTCCCGGACCGGCGGCAGGTTCGACGCGACGACGGGCACGCCGGCGGCCATCGACTCGACGATCTTGAGCGGCGCACAGCCCTGCTCGACGTTGCGGGCACACTCGCGGAGCGGCGCGACACTGAGCTCGGCGTTCGCGAGCCAGGGGCGCAGCTCCGCGTCGTCGAGCGACCAGTGCCAGACGCAGCGCTCGGCGACTCCGAGCTTCGCGGCGAGCGACTCGAGCCGTCGCGCGTCGCGGGAGCGGGCCGAGCCGCAAAGGACGAGCCGAAGCTCCTCGAGATCCGCGAGGCGGGAGAAGGCGCGAAGCAGGGTGTCGACTCCCTGCCACTGCTGCATCGCGCCGAAGTAGAGGATGTACCGCTCCGGCGCGTCGACGGGGCGCGGTTGCGGCGGAATCGGATCGGCGCCGTTCGGAAGCACCGTGATCTTCGACGGCGCGACCCCGAGCCGCTGGAGCATCGCCGCCGTCGTGCGTGACGGTGTGACGACGGCGTCGCACGCGGCGAGGCACCAGAGCTCCGTCGCGCGAATCTTCGCAAGCGTCTGCGGGGAGACGGAAGGAAACGCGCTCGGCAGCTCGATCGACGGGAGTGCGTTGACCTCGTAGACCGCCGCCCCGTCGCGATCGGCCTCGAGCAACGTCGGGCCGCTCCACGGGTCGCGGAAATGCGCGATACGAAGCGAGCCGCGCGATGCGTCCACTACGCGAGAGAGCTGTTCCTGGAACGCGACCGCGCGCTCCAGGAAGTTGGGGATCTCGCGATGGAAGCGGACGATCTCGACGTCTTCCTCGAGCTGCCGGACCGGCATCGTCGCGTCGCCGAGAACGTAAAGCAGTCCGCCACCGCAATGTCGGAAAAGCGCCGGCGCAAATCGGGCGATGTGCGTCGACGCTCCCTTTCTCGTCGGGAAGCGGTCGAACGCGGCGTAGATCGACTCGGGGTCGCGCAGGAGCATCGTCATTCCGGAAAGTAGAAATGCTAGCAGGGAGACGCCCCGCGGCCTAGTGTAGAGTCGGCAGAAGAGCGCCGCTTCCGGCGCGCCGGGCCGCGGGCGCCCCCGCTCGTCACCGAATGCAACGTATGATTCATCTCGGTCGCCGGCCCAGCGAAGCGGCGCAAACTCCCCATGCTCGAATCGATCCCGCTCGAATGTCCCTATTGCGGCGAGCCCGTCGAGCTCGACGTCGACGAAGGGGGAGGCTCGCGCCAGCGATACGTCCAGGACTGTCCGGTGTGCTGCCAGCCGTGGCAGGTCGAAGTCGTCCGTGATCGAGATGGAGACTGGCTCGCGACGCTTCGTACTGGCGACGACTAGCCCCGACGATTCATGAGGACTCTGTTGCGGAACGCGATGGCCACGCGTCTACCGCGTTGCGCTCGGCTCGGCTCCTCGACGTAGTGCACGGCTGCGCCTTCCTCGCCGAACCGTCGCGCGTCTTGTATCCGCGTGCCTCTCGCGCTCCTCGCCTCGAGTCCTCATGAATAACCCGGACCAGTGGAGCTCCCGCGCGGAGACGCTACAATCGCCCCGTGCCCGAATCGTTCCGAACGCGCCTGCTCCGCTGGAAGTTCAACGTATTTCCCGCGTATCGCGGAACCGGAGCGCGAGTGCGCTACATTGCCGCCGACCTGCGCGAGATCGAGGTCGCACTTCCTCTCTCGTGGCGCACGCGGAACTATGTCGGCACGATCTTCGGCGGCAGCATGTACGCGGCCGTCGATCCCATGTACATGATCATGCTGATCCACGGCCTCGGCCCGGGCTACACCGTCTGGGACAAGGCGGCGACGATCCGCTTTCTCCGGCCTGGCAAGACGACTCTCCGCGCGACCTTCCGCATCGATGACGAGGAGCTCGAGGCGATACGGAACGAGCTCACGACGAAGCGCTCGATCGACCGCGTCTACAGCATCGAGCTCGTCGATGCCGACGGGACCGCCCATGCGGTGGTGGAGAAGACGATCTACGTGCGAAACAACGGCTGGTCGCCGACGAGTGAGGAGGGGAAGAGGCGGGAGGCGAGCGGCGATGAGTGGGCACGAAGGCGTGCCTGAGTCGATCGCGTCACAGATTCACGCGTCCTCGTTGTTGTGCACGCAGCACTCAGACGATTGAGTCTTCGGGCGGCATTCGCCTCGAATCGCCTGTCTGCTGATCGCCTCTCGCCTTTTCGCCTGCCCTTGCCTGCCTTTGTTACTTGAACACGAACGGGATCGGAATCCAGGTCTTGACCTTCTTACCGTCCTTCACGCCAGGCTCGAAGGTGAACTGCTTGACTGCCGCCACCGCAGACTCCTCGAAGCCCATTCCCTTCTTGTCGACTCGCAGGACGCGCACTTCCTGCACGCGACCCGTTTCGTTGATGAGGATGCTCAGGATGACCTCTCCCGTCACTCGCTGTCTTGCAGCCAACGGCGGATAGGTGGGCGCGACGCGCCTGACGGGGCGCGGTGACTGATCGAGCTCGGTGCTTGCGACGAAGTCCCCTGTCTCCACCGCGCGCGGGGCCGCGGGGGGCGGCGCGACGACTGCCGGAGGGGGCACGGACGAAGCCGGGACGGGTGCCTGAGTGGTAGTAGTTGGCGCGGCGACAGCTGCCTGCGTCGTCGTCGCGGCGGGCGGCTGCTCTGCGGCCGGTGGCGTCTGCGTGGTTGCTGGCTGTTGAGTGACCGCGGGCACAGGCTGGGCCGGTGTCGCCGCCTTCGTCGCCGCATCCTGCTGTCTCTTGAGTTGCTTGTTGTAGTCGTCCTGAAGCTTGCGCATTTCTTCCGCAAGCCTCCGGTTGATCTCGTCCTCGATTGCCTTTTTGCGCGTCTCCTCGTCGGTGTCTGTCGCGGCGGGCTGCTCCTGTCCCGGCAGCGTGGCGACTACGGGAGCGGCGACCGGAGCCGCGACCGTCGCGGTGACGGGAGGCGGCGCAGCCGTCGCAGTGAGAGCGACAGGCGCAGATTCCTTCCTACCCAGGAAGAACCAGCCGGCGACCGCAGCGACGGCTGCGAGCGCGAGGCCACCGAGGACGAGAGGCATCTTGCTCCCCCCTTTCTTCGGTTGCTCGAACGTTGCGGTACCGAACATCGGCGAGGCCGCGGGCGGGGGCGCGGAAGGCTGCTGTCGCGGCGCCGGCGCAGGGGCCGCGGGTGCGGGCGCCGGTGTCGGGCGTGCCAGCTCTTCGAGATACGGCCCGACGGCCAGCTTCGACTCCTGCTCGCGCGCACGCTGCTCGCTCTCCATCTCCGTGCGCAGCAGGTTGTGAAGATAGAAAGCCAGATTGAATGTCGTCGGAGCGTACTCTCCCTTGTTCAGCAGTTCGGCGAGCGCCTTGTGCAACTCGGTCGGGCCGTCGAAGCGGGCTGCTGGGTCGGGCGCGAGCGCTTTTTCGAGAATCGCGCGGACGTCCGCGGGAACCGGGTCGTTTCCGTGCAGCAGCATTGCCTGCCGCGCCGCGTCTACGACTTTGCCCGAGGTGGAGTCGGGTGGTGCCTGCCCCGTCACAGTAAGGAAGAGAATGGCTCCGGCGGCATAGACGTCCGATGCCTTGGTCGGTTCGGCGCCGCCGCGAACCTCGGGCGCGACGAAGGGTCCGGCTTCTTTCGCGATCGCAGGAATCGAAAGCGAAGCGATCAGCCCCTTGCCGAGCAGTTGTCCGGCGAGACGCACGTCACCGTCCTCGCTGATCCAGACGAACTGGGGGACGACTGCGCCGTGGACCAGGCGTTTGCCTTCCTGTTTGACTGAGTGAATCGACTCGAGGGCGAGCGCCACCTTCTCCGCGATGGCGATTGCCTGATCGACGGGAATTGGGTTGTGCGCGGCGACGCCGGCGGCGACGAGATGCGCGAGGCTGCGTCCCCCGGCGTACTCCCAGGCGACGACGGGCTGGCCGTCGATGATCTCGAACTTCTGTCCCTTCGCGAGTGTCGCGCCGGTGATCTTCTCGGCGAACAGCTTCGCCGAGGGGAAACTGGCGGCCCATGCATCCCGGGATCCGTTGAGCTTTCTCGTCGCGAGGACTGGCCCCATCTTCGGCGGCTCGAGCAGTCCCGCGCGCCAGGTTTCACCGAGAGCGTCGGTGTCGAGCTTGTGGAACATCACGAAGGCGCCGAGACGGTCGTACGGCTTCGCAGCGTTGACTGGCATGGAATCCCCCTCGGGCGGCGCGCGTGGGGCGCGCTCAGCGCGAACTGCGCCAAACCGTAGCACTCTACGAATCTTCGGGTCAACGAGAGGCGAAGAGCCGATAGGCGAGAGGCGAGAGGCGATGAGGCGAGAGGCGATGAGGCGAGAGGCGAGAGGCGAGAGGGGAAGAGGAGGGAGGTGTCGTGGCGAGGTGTCGTGACGAGATGCGCGGATATGGCACGGTTGTCCGCGGGAGAGGGGCCTGCGGAACTGTCGAGGAACGTCGGCGCTACGAAAACACCGCCTGCTGATCGCCTTTCGCCTCTCGCCTCTTTGCCTCTCGCCTTTCGTTTCAGCGTTGGCCTTGCCGTTCGCGCCAGTAGCGCTTCTGCCACTCCGCGACGTTGCGGTTGTGTTCGTCGAGGTTTCGCGAGAAAACGTGGGAGCCGTCGTTCTTCGAAACGAAGTAGTAGAACTCGCTTGCGGCCGGATTCGCCGCCGCGCGAAGGGAGGCAAGTCCCGGATTGGCGATCGGTCCCGGTGGCAGCCCGGGCCGCGCGTAGGTGTTGTACGGAGAGCTCATCCGCAGGTCGTCCTTGCGGATATTGCCGTTCCAGGTCCCTGCGAGCTTCAGCGCGTAGATGACCGTGGGGTCGGCTTGCAGCAGCATTCGCTTCTCGAGGCGGTTCTTGTAGACGGAAGCGATGAGCGGGCGCTCACCCTCGAGCTGCGCCTCGGTCTCCACGATCGACGCCAGGGTGACCGTCTCGTGCACGGACAGCCCGGTGCGGATGTAGGCGAGCTCCTCGCCGAACTGGTGGCGGAAGTTCTTCACCATCTCCTCGACGATGACGCGCGCGGCGGTGCCTGGGCTGAAGCGATAGGTGTCGGGGAAGAGGTAGCCTTCCAGGCTGTTCGCCTCGGGCGCGATGTCCTCCACGAGCGAGGAATCGGCGGTCAGCTCGAGCCAGTCCCCTTCGGTGCCGAGCCCCTCGGATGCCATCAGCTTCGCGAGGGCAAAGCGGTCGAGCCCTTCGCGCACCGTCACCTGGACGAGGACGGTCTCGCCGCGGCCGAGGCGGTCGAGCACGTCGAGTGGCGTGAGCTCTCCGCGAAACACATAGACCCCGGCCTTGGCGCGGAGGTCACGCTGGAAGCCCTTGACGTAGAGAACGGGGACGAAGGAGTCGCGCAGGACTCCGGCCCGCTCGAGCCCGCGAAGGATCTGCGCGGTGGTCGCCCCCTTGCGCACCTCGAACGTCGCGGAGTCTCCGGCGTAGCCCTTGTAGGGACTGTGGAGCGCCTTCCAGGCGAACGCGGCTCCCCCTACCGCGAAGGCGATGAGGGCAATCGCGATCGTGCGGAACTGCGGCATTCCTCCCCGTCGTCCGTTGCGCGCTATGGCTCGCTCCTCCGGCTGTCGAGATACGACTGCAGAATGACGGCGGCGGCGAGCATGTCGATCCGCTCCTTCGCATCCCGGCGCCTGGGTCCGGTTTCGCGAAGGCGGCTCGCAGCTTCCGTCGTCGAATAGCTCTCGTCCCAAAGTACCACGGCGGCGGTGACGCCTCGGCGCAGGAGCTCGGCGAACTGCTCGTAGTGGCGGAGGTTGGCGGATGGCGCGACTCTCCCTCCGGTGGGGATGCCGACGACGATCGTCGCGGCCTCGAGCTCGGCAGCGAGAGCGGCGATTCGCTCGACCACGCGGCCAAGGTCCTCCCCACGCGCGATCACCGAATGCGGCTCGGCGATCTGCCCCGCGTGGCTCACGGCGACGCCGACGCGCTTCGATCCGAAGTCGATTCCAATCCAGCCCATGACTGGAGGCTCAAGCACGGGAGAGCCACGGCGAATTTCAAGGGCTGATCGGCGTGGAGGGGAAGGCCGGATGAGAAGCCATTCGAGGCAGGATCGTTTGCACGACACCCTCCGCTGTCGCGCCTGATAGAATCAGCGCTCGGCAATCAGGAGAGACGATGAAGAACTTCAATCTCGACGCGATCCTCGAGGCGATGCTGAAGGTGTCCGATCGAGTGTCGGACCTGAACTTCTCGGTCGGCAAGGCGCCACAGGTCGAAGTCGACGGCCAGCTGACCCCGGTGAACTTCCCCGGCCTTCAGCGGCTCACCCCGTTCCAGACCGAGACGATCGTGCTTCACATGCTGCGGGGTGACCGCGAGCTCACGCGCATCCTTCTGACCTCGGGCTCGACCGATCTTTCGTACTCGATTCCGGGCAAGACGCGCTTTCGCGTGAATGTTTTCTCGCAGCGTGGCACGTACGCCATCGTCCTGCGTGTCATCCCCGAAGGAATTCCGACGATCGAGCAACTTGGGCTTCCCGACGAGCTCCACAACATCTCGAGGCTGAAGAACGGAATCGTGCTGGTGACCGGCCCGACCGGCTCGGGCAAGTCGACGACGCTCGCCGCGATCATCAACAAGATCAACCACGAGCACGCCTACCACATCATCACCATCGAAGATCCCGTCGAGTTCATGCACAAGCACCAGAAATCGACGGTGAACCAGCGCGAGGTGGGCTCCGACACGAAGACGTTCTCGCTGGCGCTGCGCGCCGCTCTGCGCCAGGCGCCGAAGGTGATTCTCATCGGCGAGATGCGCGACGTCGAGACGATCGAGATCGCGATGGAGGCTGCCGAAACGGGCCATCTCGTCCTCTCGACGCTTCACACGATCGACGCGTCGAAGACGGTCGACCGCATCGTCGGCGTCTTCCCGAAGGAGCAGGAGCAGCAGGTGCGGACGCGCTTCGCGCAGGCGTTCCGCTACGTCATCTCACAGCGCCTCGTTCCGAAGATCGGCGGCGGGCGCAAGGGAGTGCTCGAGATCCTGAAGTCGACGATGCGCACGCGCGACTACGTCCTGAAGGGCGAGGTCGACGGGAAGTCGCTCACGGACGCGATGCACACGATGGCAGCGTGGACGGCATGCAGACGTTCGACGACGAGCTCGAGAAGCTCTGGAACGCGGGGATCATCGCCAAGGAGTCGGCACTCGTTTATTCATCGAACCCGACGAACCTCGCGTTGCGGCTCACCGACGAGCCGGAGTCGGCACAGAAGAAGGCGGAAGGGCAGGAGGGCGACTCGATGCTCTCGATGCTGGAGTAACGAATGGTAAAGATCACCTGCAGCTCCTGCGGAAAGCAGCTTCAGCTGGACGAGACGAAGCTGCCGATGAAGGAAGTGAAGTTCCCGTGCCCACACTGCAAGACGAACCAGTTCTACGACCGGAGCAAGCTGGCCGGCGATGCGTCTCCGGACGAGATGCCGGTCGCGCCCGCGGTGGTCGGTGACGACGATGACGATGACGACTACGGGAAACCGAAGGCGATCATCGTAGGACGCGAGGTAGCGGCCGTCCGCGATGCAGTGAAGGGCCTCGGGCTCGTCCCGCTCCAGTTCGCGACGGCCGAGGAGGCGCGTGACGCCTACTACCGGGACTATCCGAAGCTCGTCATTTTCTGCCCCCAGCAGATGACGCCGCCTCCGTTGGTGGAGATCGGACCGCTCGTCGCGGTCAGCCCCACCGACCGCCGCCGCGGCTTCTACGTGCTGATCGCCGACAATCTCAAGACGCTCGATGGGAATGCGGCGTTTCTCTACGGAGTGAACCTCGTCATCGCGAGCAAGGACATCGGCTCATTCAAGAAGATCTACCGCGACGCTCACGACTTCCATACGAAGCTCTACGAGCACTTCAATACCGTGAAAGAGGCGAAGTAGAAAGAAGGCGACGAGGCGACGAGGCGAGAGGCGATGAGCAGGC
>JBPPMG010000166.1:0-4591 GCA_051305935.1 Thermoanaerobaculia bacterium | reverse complement strand
CGCTGGTTCGAAAACCCGCGGCCGGCGGGCTGAAGCTGCACGAGGTCGGGCATCCGGTCGTCGGCGCGCTCCGGCTCTTCCCGGGAATCACGGCCCAGCTCGCGCACAACGTGCTGCAGCCGCCGCTGCAGGGTCTCGTGCTCGAGGCGTACGGGGTCGGCAACGCGCCGGAACGCAACGCGGAGTTCATCGCGGCGCTCCACGAAGCGGTCGAGCGCGGGGTCGTCATCGTCGACTGCACCCAATGCCTTCGCGGCTCCGTCGACCTCGGAGACTACTCGACCGGATCGGTGCTCGCCCGCGCCGGCGTGATCAGCGGCTTCGACATGACGGTGGAAGCCGCCCTCACGAAGCTCGTCCATCTTTTCAGTCGCGGCCTGTCGCCCGACGACGTGAAGGCGCAGATGCAGATCGACCTTCGCGGCGAGCTGACGAGGTAACGGGCGTGCCGCACGTCATCCGCAACGGAGAGCACACCCTCGGCGAGATCGCGACCCTCGACGACGTGCGCATGCTTCGCGAGAAGATCCGCGGACACGAGTACCAGTGGGGCGTCGTCTCGAACGCGCTCGACGTCGTCCTGGGCGGCAGCAATGCCCCCCTCGCTTACCTCTCCCCGCGCGACCGCCGCCTCGCCGAAGCCGAGATCGCCGCGATCCGCAGCGCCATCGGAACGTAAGGCGCGAGACGACATGTGGAGTGCGAAAGCGAAGCTTTCGCGCCGAAGCGAAGCTTCGGACACCGCCCGAATCCACGCGCAGTCGTTCCAGGGGAATCGATCCGGCGACGCCTCCGGCGACGAAGGACGGCACCAAACCCGCAATTCCATGACAGCGCATCACCTTTTCGCGCCATCTCGGTCACGATGCGGTCACGCGGCGCGATGCGTTACTCGAACGGCGCTAACCTCCGCTCATCCAACCCATGGAGGGATTCCCATGCGACGCCTCATCGCCATCGTCACGTTCTTCGTATTCGCAGGGCTTGCGTCCGCACAACAGTCGCCACTCGACGGAGCGAGGAAGCTCATGCAGGAGAAGAAGCACAAGGAAGCGCGCGCGGCGCTCGAGACGCTCGTCGCGAAGGAACCGGCCAACGGCCAGGCGCTCCTCGAGCTTGTGCGCTGCACGCGGGAACTGGGCGACCTCGAGGCGTCGATCGCCGCCGCGCGAACGGCGCTCGCGATTCCGTTCCAGCCTCGAGTCTCACGCCTCGAGCTCGCGACGAGCCTCGCGCTGAAAGGCGAACGCGACGCCGCGATCGGTGAGATCGAGCAGCTCGCCGCGATGGGCGCGAACAAGGGCATCGCCGATCGCGTCCGCAGCGCTCCCGCGTTCGCCGCGTACAAAGGCGACGCGCGATTCGAAGCCGTCGTTGCGCGCCTCGTCCCGTGCGGCACGCCCGAGTACCGCCAGTTCGATTTCTGGGTCGGCAACTGGGAGGTTCGCGACCCCGCCGGCAACGTCGTCGGACGCAACGACGTCACGCTCGAGCTCGACGGTTGCATGATCATGGAGCACTGGCACAGCAGTGGTGGCCACGCCGGCATGAGCTTCAACTTCTTCGAGCCGACCGACGGTACCTGGAACCAGATCTTCCTCGACAACGGCGGCGTCCCCTCGGGCTGGCCGCCGCTCAAGGGAAAGCTCGTCGACGGAAAGATGGTCCTCTCGAGCCCCGCCGGCGCGTCGCCGCAGACGCGCTGGATCTGGTCGAAGACCGACGACGGCCGCGTCCGCCAGATGGCCGAACAACTCGGCGCCGACGGCAAGAGCTGGACCGTGATCTGGGATTCGTACTATTCGAAGATGAAGTACAGGCTTCTGTGGCGTAGGCACTCCTGCCTGCGCGTCGCCGAAGGCGACCCGTCGTCGCGGCACATTCCGATGTGCCGCTAGCCCATGGTGACGACCAGAGGGCCGAGCATCGGAATGCTCGGCTACAATGCGGCGCTTCGCGCCGCGCGCAGGCAGGAGTGCCTGCGCCACATTGGCCCGCCCCATTCCGCATTCCGCGTTCCCCATTCCGCCTTGCCTTGATGCGCTATCCTTCGTGCGCTGCCTATGTCTTCGCACGCGCGCACGACCACGCTTCTCGCCATGGCGATTTTCGTCGCCGCGTTCTTCGGCTTCGCTCTTCTCTTCCTCCGCTTCCCGATCCTCTACGACAGCGACTCCTACATGCACCTCGCGATCGCGCGCCTCTACGCCGCGCAGGGGCTCGCCGTCGACTCGCTTCCCTGGGCTCGCTTCTCGGTGATGCACGACGGATACGGCGACAAGGAGCTGCTCTTCCATCTCTTCCTCGCGCCTTTCACCGCGCTCACCGACGCCGCGGTCGGCGGCCGCCTCGCCCTCGCCGCTCTCAACGCCTCCGTCGTCGCGCTCCTCGCCGCGCTCGGCCATCGCGCGATCGGCACGTGGGGCCTCGCCGTCCCGCCGATCGTCTACCTCACCGCGACCGCATTCCTGCCGCGCGCCGTGCGACTTCGACCCGAGCTGCTCGCGCTTCTCCTCCTGATCCTCGCAACGTGGCTGGCGGCGACTCGCCGCTACCGCTGGCTCTTCGTCGTCGCCCTCGCGATGACGCTCTCCTACACCGCGTTCCACGTCCTCGCAGGCCTCGCGCTGCTCTGGCTCTTCGTCGAGCGCCGCGAGTCGGGCCGCTGGGAGTGGCGCCTCATCGCCTGGCCCACATGCGGCATCCTCCTCGGGATCGTCGCGCATCCGCAGTTCCCGAAGAACCTCGACATCTGGTGGATTCAAAACGTTCTCTTCTTCTTCGAGAAGAGCCGCCTCGGTGCCGCCAACGAGATCCTCGCCCCTTCGCCCGACACGATCATCCTCGGCAACCTCGGCGTCGCACTCGCCCTAACAGCGCTCTGGCGCTCCGGTGAAGAGAGCGGCGAGCCGCGTCCCGAGAGAAGGTTCGCGCTCTTCTTCGTCGTCACCGCCGCGCTCTTCACGCTGCTCTACTTGTTCATGGCGCGGATGATCACCTACGCCGCGCCATTCGTCGCGCTCGCGGTCGTCTTCGCGATGCACGACGCCGCGCGGCGGCCGTCGCGCATAGTTGCCGCGGGCGTGCGCATTCCTCTCGTCGTGGCGATGCTCGCCGCGCTCGTGATCAGCGTCCCTCGCCTCGCCGACCCGATGCTTCTCACACTGCTGCGCGCCGATCCCGCGCTCATCGCCGAGTCGGAGCTCGAGCAGTTCGGCAAGGCGATGCCGCGGGGAGCGAAGGTCGCCGCGACGTGGGAGCAGGCGGAGCTCTACTGCTTCTGGGCGCCGCAGGCCACCTACCTCAATCTCTTCGATCCGATCTTCATGGCGCTGCCCTTCCCCGAGGAGTTCGAGCTCCAGAGGAGGTTGTTCGCGGGAGACGAGCCCGATGCTCCGCTCGCCGCCGCGTGGCGGTTAGGCAGCGACCACATCGCATTCGATCGCGAGCTTGCCCCAGCGCTCTACGCTCGACTCTCCAACGACCCGCGAACCTATCCCGCCTACGCGAGCTATAACGTGATCGCCGGTCTTCGCCCCGCGCCAGGCTCGCCGTTCTTCGTCGACTGGCGAGTGGCCTTCGGCGACACGCAGTCGCCGTCGCTTCCCCCGGACGGCGGAATTGCGTGGCCGGCGTATCCGCGCATGAAGGATCCGGGCCTGCGCGCGCTGGAAGGCTACGTCGATCTCGCGCGCGTGGTGACGAAGCCCGGATGCGCGACCTTCGCGCACGCCTTCGAGGTCACCGTCCCCACGACCGCGAACTGGGAGTTCTCTCCATGGGGTCCCGCGACGCTCGCGCTGGACGGCACCCGGCTCGCCGCAGTCCGCTCCTCGCGCCGCGCAATCCTCGGTCGCGGCCTAACTATCCCCGTCGAGCTCACACCCGGGCGTCACACTCTCACCGTCGAGACCTGCACCGACGCCGGGCTGCGCGGTGGGTTCTATCTGGTGAAGCGGGCAAAGTAGCGCAAACCGCACGCCCTGTCGTCCTGAGCGAAGCGAAGGACCTCTCAGGGTTCTACAATGGAAGTCTCCCGCCCATCGTTGCCCGCCGGTTGCGAGTCGGTAGAACCCTGAGAGGTCCTTCGCTGCGCTCAGGACGACAACTCGTCCGGTCGGCGCGCGACGCTGCACCCGGTGCCGTCCACCGGAAATGCTCTACCCACTCGACATGCCTGCTATGACCTCTGACCTTTGACCTTTGGCCTGCTTTGCGCCGTGCTACGATTTCGCCTCCATGGAACCGAAGGGCGCGCGACGCGAGAGCATTCTCGACCTGCTGCACGACGCGGGCGGGCTTCGTCCCGGCAGCGTCGGCAAGGTTCATCTCGAGAGCAAGGTCCCCGAGGCCGATGTCTATGGGGTCGCGACCTTCTACCACCTGCTGGCCGACACGACGACCGACGTCTTCGTCTGCGACGGGCTGAGCTGTCGCATCGCCGGCTGCAACTCCGTGATGGACACACTTCAGGCGCGCGGCGAGAAGGCGCGATTCGTCTCGTGCGTCGGGCGCTGCGACGCGGCGCCGGCGACGTGGGACCGTCGCGGCCGTCCCGAGACGCTCTCGCCCGCCCTCTCACCGTCGAGCG
>JBPPMG010000121.1:0-2619 GCA_051305935.1 Thermoanaerobaculia bacterium | reverse complement strand
AGCACGCTTTGGTTCGCGCGCCTGCACGACAGGTCCAGAGGGGCAGAACGAACGACCGTGAACGAGAAACGCGCGTCACTCCATGATGTCGTTCGCGAACGGCGTCGGGTACGAGCCCGGGAAAACATGCGTGGAGTGCTCGTTCACCGGCTCGATCTTCGCCGCGCAGACCTTGTACTCGCCCGTTCCCGTGACCTGGTCGCCCGCGTCGTTCGTGAGATGGTTGGTCCTGGCCGCGGGAAAGTGGAACGGCATCCAGATGACGTTTCGCCTGACCTGCTTCGAGAGCATCGCGCGGCAACGCACGCGCCCGCGTCGCGAGACGACGTCGACGAGCTGTCCATCCTCGACGCCGAGCTCCCTCGCCGCCCGCGGATGAATCTCGACGAAGGCCTCGGGTTGTTTCATTGTCAGGCCTGACGAGCGACGCGTCTGCGTCGCGACGTTGTAGTGGTAGAGCGTGCGGCCCGTGGAGAGAAGGAACGGATACTCCGGATCTTCTTCCTCGGCCGGCGGCCGGAACTCGACCGGCTGAAACAGGCCCTTGCCTCGCAGGACGCCACCCTTGTGGAGATACTCGGTCGATGGCGCGTCAGGCGTGGCGACGGGCCACTGCAGGCCGCCCTCGCGGTCGAGCCTCTCGTGCGAGATGCCGGCGAACTTCGGCGAGAGCGCGGCCATCTCGGCGTAGATCTCGCCCGGATTCGCGTAGTCGGGCTGTACGAACCCGGAGGCCTTCATGACGTCGCGCAGGATCTCCCAGTCGGCGCGCGCCTCGCCGGGTGGCTCGACGGCCTTTCGGACACGCTGCACACGCCGGTCGGAGTTCGTGAAGACGCCGTCCTTCTCCGCGAAGCATGCAGCGGGAAGCACGACGTCGGCGTAGCGGCAGCTCTCGTTGAAAAAGATGTCCTGGACGACGACGAACTCGAGCTCGTTCATCGCCGTTTCGACGCGGCAGACGTTCGGCTCGGAGACGACGATGTCCTCGCCCATGAGGTAGAGCCCCTTGATGTGGCCCTTCTGCATCTCCTTCATCATCTCGTTGAGGTTGAGGCCCGGCGTCTCGCTCTGCGGCACACCCCACGCCGTTGCGAACTTCTCCCGCACCGCGGGGTCGTCCCAGCGCTGGTACGAAGGGTAGAAGACCGGCGTCGCGCCCGCATCGTTCGCGCCCTGGACATTGTTCTGTCCACGGAGCGGATTCATGCCGGCCGAGCGGATGCCGAGATGTCCGGTCATGAGAACGAGGTTGGAGAGGGCGTAGACGTTGTCGGTGCCGGTGGTGTGCTCAGTAATGCCTAACGTGTAGTAGATGCCGGCCTTCTTCGTGGTCGCGTAGCCGCGTGCAACCTCGCGGATCGTCTGCGCCGGCACACCCGTGACCTTCTCGGCCTCCTCGGGCGTGTATTTGAGGACGGCGTCGCGGACAGCCTCGAAGTTCTCGGTGTTCGTTGCGATGTACGCCTCGTCCACGAGCCCCTCGGTCACGATGACATGGGCCATGGCATTCAGGAGCCAGACGTCGCTGCCGGGCCGGAGCTGCATATGCCAGTCCGCGATCTCGGTGAGCCAGATCTTTCGCGGGTCGCAGACGGCGAGCTTCGCGCCGCGACGTACGGCGCGTTTCATCTCCATCGCGATGATGGGGTGCGCTTCAGTCGTGTTCGAGCCGGTGACGAAAAGGAAGTCGGCGTCCCGGATCTCCGGGATCGAGTTCGTCATCGCGCCTGCTCCGTAGGTGGCCACCAGACCGGCGACCGTGGGAGCGTGTCACGTTGCGGCGCATTGGGGCACGTTGTGCGTGCCGAATGCGCCCCTCGCCATCTTCTGAAGCAGGTAGTTTTCTTCGCCGGTGCAGCGCGACGAGCTGATGAACGCGAGCGAATCTGCGCCGCTCTTCTCGGCGACACGCTTCAGGCCCTTCGCGGCGATCGTGATCGCCTCGTCCCAGGTCGCTTCCGCGAGCGTGCCGTCCGGCTGCCTGACGAGCGGAGTCGTCAGGCGCTACTCGTGGTGGATGAAGTCGTTCGCGAAACGGCCCTTGACGCAGAGGTTGCCGTCGTTCACGGTCGTGCCGGGTGGCGGGCTCGTGACTTTGACGACGTGGTTCGCCTCGCGGTCGACGTTGAGGTCGATCTGGCAACCGACGCCGCAGAAGTTGCAGGTCGTGCGGACCTTCTCGAGCTCATGCTCCGGCTTGCCGTAGAGAAGACCCGGCTTCTCGGTCATGGCGCCGGTCGGGCAGACGGCGATGCAGCCTCCACAGAGCTCGCAGGTGGTCTGCTCGAGGGACTTGAGCTCGGTCGTGGCGATGGTCGTCGCCGCGCCGCGGTTCGCGAGCGTGATCGCGGAGACGGCCTCGACCTCGTCGCAGTAGCGCACGCAGGCGGCGCAGAGGATGCAGCGGTCGGCACGGAACGCGACGAACGGATTGACGTCGTGCGGTCGTCCCTCCCGCGGCGAGTCGACGTGCGTCCACTCACCGGCGGTACCGTACGCGTCGGCGTAAGCGAAGAGCTTCGACGGACTATTGTCTTCGGCTTTGTCCCGGTCCTGGACCGTGTCGGCGAGGTGGAGCGAGAGGATGAACCGCCGGTTGCGGGCGACGCGCTCGGA
>JBPPMG010000085.1:0-7499 GCA_051305935.1 Thermoanaerobaculia bacterium | reverse complement strand
CACACCGCTGATCGTTTCACTGTAGATGAATCGCTCGACCGGAAGCAGCAACTGCCGGTTGAGATGCGAGCTTTCGGCGCGAATCTCGCGCATCCCGCGGGTGCGCGGCGGGCCAGACGCTTTGGATGATTCCGCTTCGCTCACGGGGCGCTCGTGGTCGACTCAGATTTCGCCGGTGAATTTCGCGCCGGTTCTTCAGAGGAGGAACTATCGGGAGCCTTTGGCAGGAGATTCTCCCCCTCTCGCAACGGTTGAGCCTGGCGTGCCTGTTCGTCCAGGACGGCAGCCTCGCTCTGCAACCCGCCTTCAGCTTTGGTGGACACGACATCGGGTTCTTCGGATGACCCAGCGGCGGGAAGTTGTTTTTCAGCCTGAGCGTCGGGCGTCCCAGCCGGCTTCCCGTCGAGCATGGTGATGGGGATGCCTTGCGGGAATACCACCTCGCGAGCCTCGTCGGGCATCGAGATGCCGTGCTTTTGAAAGGCGCGTTTCACCAGCCGGATCACTGAAGACCGCACTTTCAACCAACTGTGTTTGCGGCCATTGATCCAAAAATAAACCCGCAGATTGACGGTCGCTTTTCCCAGGCTATCGACTAACACCAAAGGCTCGGGTTCGCTCAGCACCGCCGGATGCTCCGCCAGCACTCGGAGCGCGATTTCCTGCGCTTCGTTGATGGAATCGTCGTAACCGATGCCAACATCAAATTGGTCGCGCCGGTTGGAGTTGGTCGTGAAGTTCCGCAGATTGCTCTTGTAAACGCTGGCATTGGGAATCTGCACGAGGTTGCCATCCAGGGCCATCAGGATGGTGGTGCGCACGTTCAACTGCTGCACGTATCCGGTCACGCCGGAAACCTCGACCAGGTCGCCCGTCTCGAACGGCCTCTGTATGCTCAGAAAAATGCTGGCCAGGAAATTCTCGGTGATGTCCCGGAAAGCGATACCCACGGCCAGACCCACGAGACCGGTGCCCCCCACCACGGTCAACGCCAATTGGGTTAGGCCGGAGACTCGGAGCACGATATAGGTTCCCACGAGAAACACCATCACGCCGATGCCACCCGCGATCACATTGCGCAGCAGTCGCGCTTGAACCCGGTAACGGAGAAGGGAACGCGTCTTCCGCGCGGCCAGCAGTCCCGCTCCCACTGACAGTCCCAGGATGAGCAACCCAAGAAAAAGCAAAGGCAGGGAACGCAGGAAGTCGCGCCATAACCCCAGCAGTCCGTGCCACGCGGAACCGAAGTCCCAGATCGACGGCTCGGTCACTTCCATCCGGTTAGCCACGGCGACGACGTCCTGGGTATTGCGCGCCAGATCGCCCGCCCACTTCTTGAGCTCATCGGACTCCACGCGACCCGTGAGGAAGACGACGCCTTCCTCGACCCGGACTTCCGGCTCGGTGAACCAATCAGTCGCATCCAGGACGCTTTGGAGGCGCTGGCGGATTTCCTCATCCCGCGCGATGGGCTTGACCGCCACCTGCGCAGGAGCCAGCGAATGATCTTCCTTCGCCGGGGCCGGTGCTAGTGAAGCGTCGTCCTTGCGTGGCGGTTCTTGCGCCGCGATCGTCACCACCAGCGCGCCACAGACAGCAGCGAGCCTCGTCACTCGCCGCAGCCGCGCACTAAAGGCGCCTGCCGAGCGCCGCACACGGTCATGCCAGTCCGTTGCAGGGATGTTCGCCGTTCCAGAGTTCATCATGCTCTGAGCTACTCACCGACTGTCCCACGTCGCCTCGTCACGTTCAAGCGTATCTCAACCTAGACCGCGGAATGACGGCGGAACAGAGTACTTACTACCCGAGGCCAGCAGGCGAACCGAGTAACGAAGAGCCAGAGAGCCGAGTGATCACGTCGGAAGTCGGCAGTTCCGTCCTCGTCTACCGAGCCGGAACGCGCGGCAACTCCACGGCTCGCTTCGACCAGAGCGGAAGCGCTTCGCGATCACTCCGGCCGTTCGCCTTCGTCGCCGCCGTGTTGTAGATCTCGAGGAGCCGCCTGGGGTCGCAAAAGGCGTCGAGAAGCGCGGGACGTCCCAGTTCCGTCTCGATCGTCCTCGCCATCAGCCAGCCGACGGTGTACCAGGGCCCCTGCTCGCCGTAGAACGAGAAGAACGTCGCCTGGCGCTCCTCGTCGGTGAGCCGGCCCGAAGTCGCGTCGATGAAGAACACCTCGATGGTTCGCATGTCGGCGGCGACGCGCCTAACGTCACGGTCCCAGCGCTCCCGCTCCTGCTTCGAGCTCGCCGCGTGGGGATGCTCGCCGGAGCCACTCGCGGCGGCGAGCATCGCGAACCCCTCGCCGAAGGCGCCGAGACGCGCGACGACCCAGGCTACGTGAGGCGGTAGCTTCGCGATCGCCTCGTCGGTGGCCCCGGACGGACAGCGGGTGCCGAACCCGATGTGGTGAAGCTCATGCGCGAGCGTATTCGCGAGCTTCTCGCGAGCAACCGCAGGGTCGAGATACATGAAGATGGCCGGATTCGTGTCGACCTCGAAGACGAACGAGTTCGTCTTCGGCTTGATCACAGGATAGATCGTCCCGCGGATCGCGACACCCGGAGGCAGGTATGCCGACGCGCGCGCGACGGCGTCCGGCACGTCGACCGACGACCATCCGTCGAGAGCGGAGCGAAGCTCCTTCGAGCGCGCGACAAGTTCCGGCGAAACCACGAAGGCGCGGAACTCGTCGTCGGTGAATTCGCGCTTCATCGACGCCTCGCGCTTCTTCAGCCGCACGTACGGCTCCGACTCGAAAAGTCGTCGCCAGTCCGCATCGCCGATCGCATCGCCCGCCGCCCTCTTCTCGAGAATCGAGAGCACCGCCTCGGCTTCGTCCGTGTTCATCGACACCGACGACTCGGCGGCCAATCCGAGCCGCGCCGAGAGCATCGACGTAGCAGCAATCGCCAACAGCACTCGTGTCCGAATCCCCATCGACATCCTCCGTAGCATTCTACGAAGTTCGTCGTAACTGGTTTCACGGGGCTCTGATGCCGATAGATGTCGCGTCCGGGAGACGGCGCCAAGTGCCAAGTAGAGTCAACCATTGGATGACGCCCGCCTCCCTCCCCTGCCGCTATACTGTGCGCATCCATGCAACTCGCATCCGGGGCGCGCCTTGCGCACTACGACATCGTCTCGTCCATCGGCAAGGGTGGAATGGGAGAGGTCTATCGCGCGCAGGACACGAAACTCGGGCGTGACGTGGCGATCAAGCTGCTCCCCGAGGAGTTCACGAAGGACCCCGAGCGCCTGGCGCGCTTCGAGCGCGAAGCGCGCGTGCTCGCGTCGCTGAATCACCCGCACATCGCTTCGGTGTACGGCCTCGAGGAGTCGGACGGGAACAAGTTCCTCGTGCTCGAGCTCGCGGACGGGGAAGACCTGTCCGACAGGCTGAAGCGCGGCTCGATTCCGGTCGACGAGGCGATTCCGATCGCGGCGCAGATCGCCGACGCGCTGGAGGCGGCTCACGAGAAGGGGATCATCCATCGCGACCTCAAGCCGGCGAACATCAAGCTGAGCGAGGACGGGAAGGTGAAGCTCCTCGACTTCGGCCTCGCGAAGGCGCTCGACGTCGAAGAGGGTGATCCGGAGCTTTCGAACTCGCCGACGATGGTCCGCGCCGCGACGCACGCGGGCATGATCCTCGGGACGGCCGCGTACATGAGCCCCGAGCAGGCGCGCGGCAAGAAAGTCGACAAGCGCGCCGACATCTGGGCCTTCGGCGTCGTCGTGCACGAGATGCTGTCGGGCTCGCGGCTCTTCACGGGCGAGACGATCTCCGACACGCTCGCGGCCGTGCTGACCCGCGACGTCGATCTCGAGAGCCTCCCGGCGGCGCTCCCGGTGTCCACCCGAGCGATGATCGGCCACTGTCTCGAACGCGACCCGCGGAAGCGGCTCCGGGACATCGGCGACGCGCGCCTCGAGCTCGACGAGACACTCGCAGGACGCACGGCGTCGGGACACGTTCGTGCGGTGCCCGAGGTTAGGGCGGCGACGCGTGGCGCCATCGCGCGCCGGGCGTTCGCCGCGTTGATTCTCGGCATCGTCCTCGGCGCGATTCCCGTGGCGTGGGTCATGTCGCGAAAACAGGCCGCGGGCCCGGCTTCGGGCGTCGTGAACCTGGATTTGAACTTTCCCGCGGACGTGAAGTTCGACTACTTCCTCGTCACGCCCGACGGGACGAAGATCGTGGCGCAGGGGCGTCCTCGCGTGGGGGCCGGCGAGGCCGAGCCTCTCGCGCGCGTCTATGTCCGCCCGATATCCGGCGGCTCGATGGTGCCCGTTCCGGGTACGGAGGACGCGCAGGGATTCCAGCTCTCGAACGACAGCCGCTGGATACTCTTCCTCGCGCCCCCTGCGCCGGGCGCGCCGCAAATGAACCTGCTTCGCGTGCCAGTCGACGGCAGCGCGCCGCCGTTCACGCTCTGCGCGATGGATCCGAAGTGGGATTCGTTCACGGCGCTCAACAGCGGTGACTACCTGACGCTCTCCGAGGGAGTGAACATCGTGAAGATCCCGAAGGACGGTGGCTCCCCTTCGGTGCTGCTGAAGATCGACACGAGCAACGTGCGCGGGAACCTCATGATCTGGTCGCGCACGCCTCCGGGAGATCGCGGCCTGCTCGTTCAGTCGATTTCCTACGGTTCGCGAGGCTGGTTCCACCAGATCGGGGCCCTCGATTTGACGACCGGGAAGATCCGCTGGCTCATCGAGGACGCCGGAAATCCGGTCTATGTGCCGAGCGGGCACCTCGTCTTTTCGCGGGGCGACGCGCTCCTTGCCGCGCCCTTCGATCCCGAGTCGATGACGCTGAAGGGGGCGGCGTCGCCGATCGCCGACGGGCTCCGCACCCGCTTCTCCTTCGAGCCGGCGAACTTCGACCTCTCCAACACAGGCGTGCTGGTCTACTCCCGCGGAGGGCGCAGCGCGGAGGCACGCCGCCTTGGGACGATCGATCCGTCCGGCAACCTGGCGCCGCTCACTGACGAACGGCGCGTCTACCAGTACGTGAACGCGGGCGCCGACGACGGAAAGCGCTTCGTCGTGACCATCACGAACGGACAAGGGATCGACGAGCTCTGGCTCGGAGAGCTCCAGCGCCCGGGGCTCCGCCGTGTCTTCGCGATTCCCGACGCCGACATTCTGTTCCCCGCGATCTCGCGCGACGGGCTCCGCGTCGCATTCGTTCGCCGCGGCAGAAACGAAGACGACGGCGTCTACGTCAAGGAGCTCGACGCCGCGTCGCCTCCCGTGCGCGTGGCGAAAGTACCACCCGACGAGCTCCGGCTGCGACTCAGCGGGTGGACGCCCGACGGCAGCACCATACTCTCGGTGCGGCGCGGGGCCGACCGCAAGAGCGACGTCGTTCGCATCGTCATTTCGCGAAAGCAGGGCGAGCTCGCGACCATCGAACCGATCGTCGCGAGCCAGGCAGGAGAGAACAGCGTCGCGCTCTCACCCGACGGCAGGCTGCTGGCGTGGGCGTCGGATGAAACGGGACGGAGCGAGATTTACGTTGCGCCTTACGGAGAGAACGGCCGAGTCGGGAGCGGTATCCAGGTCACGACGACTGGAGGACGTGACATGGTCTGGGCGGCGGACGGCCGCTCCCTGCGGTTCCTCGACACGATCAATCGAGGAGTCACGCTGCCGGTTTCGCCAGCGCCGCCTTACGCAGCCGGCGCGCCAGTAACGGTCTTCGACGCGACGGAGCTGAACGTGCTTCCGGCCGACATGCTTTCCGACGGACGGCAGCTCACCGTCGTTCGCGGGGAGAACGAGGAGGACGAAGTGCGTGGCTGCGCCGTCGTTCTCAACTGGACGCAACTGCTCACTTCCATGCCGAGAGGATCGAACTGACGGGCTCGGCCAGCTTTGCCTGCGGCGAAACACTCGCCTTCAGGAACGCAAGCGTGACGAGCTATCGGCGTCGCGCGCGCGCCCGGACGAAAAGTTTGCTCGCTTCGCGGAGCCAGAGCACGGAGCTGCCGGCGATCGCGCATTTCAGCCAGTCCGACAGGCTGAGATTCGTCGTGGAGAACGCCTGCTGCAGGAGAGGCGTGTAGATCACCGCCACCTGCATCGCCAATGAGAGTGCGATGGCTGCCCACAACCAGCGGTTCGTGAACACCCCGATGAACGCGCTCCGCGAATCGGAGCGCGCGTTGAAAATGTTGAACATCTGCAGCAGCACGAGCGTGTTGAAGGCCATGGTCTGCGCGTATCGAATGCTTCCGCTGCCGGCGATCAACCCGCCCGGAAGGCTCGCATCGAGAACCAGCAGCGTCGCAGCCGCGGTGATCGCACCGACGAAGGCGATGCCGCGCCACATTCTCGCCGTGATCACCCCTTCGTCACGCGGACGGGGAGCTCTCGTCATGAGGCCCGGAGCGGCCGGATCGACTCCCAGCGCCAGGGCGGGCGCGCCGTCGGTCACCAGGTTGGCCCACAGCAGTTGGGTGGCGAGCAGCGGCAGGACGACCCCACCCCCCACTTCGCTCTTCAGGCCGATGAGGCTCGCGAAGACCACGCCGAAGAACATCGTCAGCACTTCACCGATATTGCACGACAGCAGATAGCGAAGGAACTTCCGTATGTTCGCGTAGATCGCGCGACCTTCCTCCACCGCCGCGACGATGGTGGCGTAGTTGTCGTCGGCCAGCACCATGTCGGCCGCCTCTTTCGAGACGTCGGTGCCGGTGATTCCCATCGCCACGCCGATGTCGGCACGCTCCAGAGCAGGCGCATCGTTGACCCCGTCGCCCGTCATCGCAACCGTCGAACCGGCGCGCTGCAACGACTCGACAATGCGCAGCTTGTGCTCGGGATCGACGCGCGCGTAGACCGATACTTGCCCGACCGTTTCGTCGAGCTGCGCGTCGTCCATCGTTTCCAGCTCCGCCCCGAGGACCACCCGATCGTCCTCCACGATACCGAGCTCGTTTGCGATCACGCTCGCGGTGATCGGATGGTCGCCCGTGATCATGATCGGCCGGATCCCCGCTCCGCGCGTGCGCGCGATCGCGTCCTTCGCCTCGTCCCGCGGCGGGTCGATCATCCCGATCAGCCCAAGCAGCACGAGATCCTCCTCGATGCTCTCGTCGACCGCCTCGGAATCGAATTCTCTCGACGGGATCGCGCGGAAAGCCACGGCGAGCGTGCGCAGCGCTTCGCGCGCGAGTTGCTCGTTCGCCCGCTCGATCTCGGCGCGCCGGTCACCCGTCAACGGTCGCCGCTCGTCGCCGACCAGCTCGCGCGTGCAGCGGGGCAACAGAACGTCGGGAGCACCCTTGGTGAAGGCGAGGACTCGCTCCTCACGCTCGCTGTCGCTGTGCACGGTGCTCATCAGCTTTCGCTCCGAAGAGAACGGCACCTCGGCCAGCCGCTCGAACCTCGCCGCGAGCACCTCCTCCTCCAGTCCTGCTTTCTGCGCCGCGACGATCAGCGCTCCCTCCGTCGGATCGCCCTGCACCGTCCATCGGCCGTCC
>JBPPMG010000076.1:0-2613 GCA_051305935.1 Thermoanaerobaculia bacterium | reverse complement strand
AACCTGCTGAGCGAAGCGAAGGGCCTCTCAGGGATCTACCGTCCAGACCTTCAGTCCCTTTCTTGTCGCACGAGGATAGAAGCCTGAGAGGTCCTTCACTCCGCTTCGCTCCGTTCAGGACGACAACCTGCTCAAGCCGCGAGGCAGCCAATTCGCAACCCACCTTTACCACCTTTCGCCTCGTCGGCTCCCGCCTCCATCATCTACAATCTGATTCGAATGGAGACTCACAGATGATTCGGACTGCGATACGCGGCGTTGCGGCTGCCTTGATCACCTTCTCCGCCTTTCCGGCGGTAGCGCAGCTCAACTCGGACACCGTGCCGACCGGGCCCGTGGTGCCGCTTCGCGAAGCCGTCGACTCACAGATCGAGAACAGCCGCTGGCGGATTGGCCCGCTCCGCGTCGATCCGACCTTCAGCCTCGGCAATCTCGGGTACAACGACAACGTCTACGGTGCATCGGAAGGCGAGGAGAAGGTCGACGACTACACGGCGAGCGCCAGCCTCGGCCTGAAGGCGATCGCACCCCTCGGACGAAAGACGTTTCTGCTGCTCGACGCCGCCCCCAGCTACACCTGGTACAAGGACCTCGATGAGCGGCGGCGGTTCGGGTTCGGCGGCGGCGGCTCCGTGCTCTTCCTGTTCAACAGGATCTCGTTCGAGGTCGAGACCAGCATCATCGATGACCTCGTGACGCAGGTGAGCTCGGAAGACTCGACGCTCGTCCCGCAGTCGACCGACAGGCTCAATGTCGACGTCGAAGTCGACGTACTGCCGCGCGTCGCCCTCTTCGCGGGGTACAGCGCGCAATCGACCGACTACGATCCCGAAGCGGAAGACCTGAGCTACGACCTGCTGAACCGCGACGAGACGGCGGCGCGCGTCGGCGTGCGTTACAAGTTCCGCCCGCGGTTCAATGTCTACGCGATGGTCGAGGCGACCGACGCCGACTTCCCCGACGATCCCGACTTTCCCAATGCCGAGGGGGAGGCGATCCTTGCCGGCGTCGAGTACGAGCGCGACTCCCTCTTCGTGAACATCGTGGGTGGCAGGCGCACGATCGACTACTCCAAGCCCTCGGACGTGGAGTTCGACGAGTTCACCGGCTCGATCGCCGCCGGCTGGAGACTCGTCCGGCGGACGCAGATCCAGGTTCGGGCGAGCCGCTCGCCGAAATACTCGATCTTCATCGACAACCCCTACTTCCTGGAGACACGCCAGGGGGCACGCCTCGTCGTGCCGATGGGCTCGCGCTATCTAACTTTCGTTGGCGGGGAGACGGGGAAGAACGAATATCAGACCCCCGTTAACGCGGGTGGCGTTCTCGTCGAACGAGTCGATGACGAAACGACGTGGGAGGCGGGAATCGGCATCCGAGTGTTCCGCTCTTCCATTCTCACGTTCTCGCTGACGAACGAGGACTACCAGTCGAATGTCCCGGGTTTCGATCGCGAGGTCGTTACCACCGGGTTCAGTCTGTCCCTTGGAGGTCTCCTGTTCTGATGTTCATACGAATAGCCCCTGTATTCGAGCCTTCCCGCATGAGGGTCGCCGTTCTTCTGGCGATCGTCCTGTGTGTTGGCCTGCCCGCTTTCGCCCAGGACTTCGGAGAGTACCGGATCGGACCGAAGGATCTGCTCGACATCAAGGTGCTGGAAGCGCCGGAGCTCAACGGCGAGCGGCGCGTCGCCGACAACGGATCGATCGCGCTTCCGCTGCTCGGCGAGATCATGATCTCCGGGATGACGGTTCCAGAGGTTCGCGACCGAATCTCGGCGCTGCTCACCGCCCGCTTCGTGCAGCGGGCAAACGTCACGGTCTCGATCAAGGAGTTGTCGAACAAGCCGATCACCGTGATCGGCGCCGTCGCGCGGCCGGGTGCGCTCAACATTTCGGGCCGCTACCATCTTCTGCAGGTGATCTCCGCCGCGGGAGGACTCACCGGGAACGCGGGTCGGATCATCTACATCCTGCGAAACGGCGAGAATGGCCTGAACGACACCCTCGAGGTTCGCACCGCCGATCTCTTCGAGAGCGCGAACCCGATGTGGAACGTGCCGATCGCCGCCGCCGACGTGATCAACATCCCGGCGCAGTCCGCGGTGAAGATCTTCTGTCTCGGCGAGGTGAAGAGCCCGGGGCAGCTCACCTTCGACAGTGGAGACCGGATCACGCTGCTGACCGTCGTCGCTCGTGCCGGAGGCCTGACGGACCGTGCGTCGAACACCGTGAAGATCAAGCGGCGTACTGCCGATGGCAAGGAAAGCGAGATCACCGCGAACTACAAGGCGATCCTCAAGGGCAAGGTCCCCGACCTCGAGCTTCAGTCCGACGACGTGCTGATCGTGGGAGAGTCGTTCTTCTAATGATGGAGCGAGGGCAACACGAGCAGATTGATCTCGACGACGGCGCCGACGAGAGTGGCTCGGAGTTTCACCTCGCCGAGTACTGGGCCGTCGTCGTCAAGCGCGCGCGGCTGATCCTCCTTTGCGTCGTCGTCGCGCTCGCGGTCGGCGCGATCCGGTCCCTCATGGCCAAGCCGACCTACCGCGCTATCGTCACGGTCGACATCGGCAAGGACAAGGGCTCACCCTACGACGTCAGCGATCGC
>JBPPMG010000032.1:0-2272 GCA_051305935.1 Thermoanaerobaculia bacterium | reverse complement strand
GGGCCGGAAGCTCGAGGTCGGCGGGGAGTGAGCCATCATCCGTGACGACCACGACCTCACGCCGCTCGACAACGAGGAGAGCCTCGAGGTCACCCGGGGCGACGATTTCCGAGCCGGGGATCCGAGCCTCGGCAAATGCCTCGGGGCTTCGAACGTCGAGGATCCGAATCTCCCAGGGCGACTCGACCACGGTTCGAGCCAGCTGCGAAACCGCCAGCTCGCCCGGCGTGGCGGCCGGTGCAGCGATTGCCGGCGGAACCGGGATCGAGGCGATCGAGAGCGCCGCGCCGAGCCCGATCGCGCCGAAGGCGAGCCGGCGCGAGCGGCGGAGCCGGATCGTACCTCCGCGCGCGAACATCGATTCGACCTTCTCGGCGCCGACGAAGGCGGCGATCGCGGCGAGTGCGATTGCGCCGGCGATCAGCCGCGGCGAAACGGGGAGGATGTCGTAGAGAAAGAGCGCGCCACGCTCGCCGCTGACGTGAAAGTCGGCGACCGCCGGGAAGCGCATCAGCTCGGAGTAGAGCCACGAGCCTGCCATCACGCCACCGACCGTCACCATCCCGTCGACGTTTCCCGACGAAGCGGCGACGATGGACGTGCCGGGGCAGTAGCCGGAGAGAATGAACCCGATTCCGAGAACGAATCCGCCCACGAGCATCGGCCAGAGGTACGTCCAGCTCGCGATTCCCTGCGAGATCGCGCGGAGGTCGCAGAGTCCGGCGGCGTCACAGAGGACGAGCCCGAGCATCGCCGTCACGATCGCCGAGAACATGACCTTGAAGACCGTCATGTCGCGGAGATAGAACTGCGCCGCGAGCTTGGTCGCCCGGCCGAAGCCGGCGCGCTCGAGGACGAAGCCGAACGCAAAGCCGAGGGCCAGGCCTGCGACGAGGCCGAGCTCGCGCGAGGCGCCCTGAAGAGATTCGAAGGGGAAGATCATCGCCAGAGCCTCCGGACGAAAAATGCGACGGCGTAGCCGCCGCCGAAGACGGACAGCATGAAAATCCAGGCGCCGACGGACATCGCGGCGCCGCCGCTGAGCGCTTGCCCCGAGGTGCATCCGCGCGCGAGCCTGGCGGCGAGGCCCATCAGCACGCCGCCGCCGAAGCCGAAGGCGAGCCGCGTCGTGATGCTCACGCCTTCGCCGCGGATGACGCCCAGCCTCAGCCGTCCCGCGCTCCATGCCGCGACGAGACCGCCGAAGATCACGCCGAGTACTTCGAAGACGAGCCAGTCGTCGAGCACGCCTCGGCGACCCTCGCTGAGCGCGCCGACTCCCGGCGTGGCCGCGGAATGACCGGGCGCGAGCGCGAGCGCGACCGCGCTGGCGGCGCGATTCGCGGCGCCCGACGCTCCGATACCGTTCCCCATGATGAGGAAGCTGGACAGAAGCACCAGCCCGAGGGCGATGCCGGCGAGATAGGGGTTCCAGAATCTTTCTGCTCGTTCCATCGGAATGTCCTATAGGAGGAAGTAATGGTTCGGCTCGGTGCCAGCTTCGGGTCGGAGAGTTTTCCAGCGACGCGTCCGGAGCAGCTTTGCGATCGCGCTCCCGGGGTCATTGACGTCGCCGAAGGTGATGGCGCGGCTGGGGCAGTTCGTCGCGCATGCCGGATCGAGCCCTCGCTCCACACGGTGCAGGCAGAACGTGCACTTGTCCGCATACCCCTCCGGGTGGATGCTGCGCGCGTCGTACGGGCAGGAGGCGACACACGCCTTGCAGCCGGTGCAGAGATCGCGATCGACGAGCACCGTCCCACCAGTGCCGACGTGACTCGCACCCGTGGGACATGCCGAGACGCACGGCGCGTCGGAGCAGTGCATGCAGCGCTCGGAAAAGATCGTCATGGAGAGCTGCGGGAACGTACCCGACGTCTCGGTGCGGATCCACGATCGCTGCGTTCCTTCGGGGAGCGCGTTCTCGGCCTCGCACGCCAGCACGCACGACTGGCAGCCGACGCAGCGGCGGGTGTCGACCGCCATCGCGTAACGCCTGCGGCGAATTCCGAACATCAGACCACCTCCGCGGGGAGGATCCGGACGAAATTCACGTTCATGCCGGTGCCACCCATGATCGGGTCGATTGCGAAACGGGTCGTGAGCTCGGAGTCGGATGCGCCGCGTCCCCTGGCGAAGGTGAGCCCCTTCGCTGTGTGGCCGAAGCCGTGGACCATGAAGACGGCGTCGCCGCGAATGCGCTCGGTGACCTTCGCGCGAACCGGCCCGCTGCGGGCGCCGTCCTGGTTCTCGAGAATCACGCGATCTCCCG
>JBPPMG010000003.1:0-3715 GCA_051305935.1 Thermoanaerobaculia bacterium | reverse complement strand
CGAAGGTGTGTGGAAGGAGCGGGGACGCTGGGTCGTGGACGCGCACCACCTCGTCTATCGCAACAAGGCGCTGATCGCGGTCGAGAGCGCCGGCATCGCGTACCTCATGCCGGGCCGCCCACCTGCGCGCGAGGCCGCGGCGATCTCGCGCGAGCGCTCGATCGTCCCGGGCGCGGCGATCGCTTCCGACGAGGGTGTGTTCGTGCTCGGCGATTCCGCGATCTACGCGCTCGAAGGCGGACCCGCCGAGATCGCGGGATACACCGATCAGCAGACCAGCTTCGCGAAGGCCGGTCCGTACCTCGTCACGATCGCGCGCACGGGCGTGCTGCGCTCGTGGGACCTGCGCCGGTTCTATCCGCACATGTTTACGATGAAGACCGGGGTGCGCGCGATCGCGGTCGACACCCACCGCGCGTGGTTTCACGATCGCGACCAGCTCGTCGTGTACGACCTCGCGGTGCGCAGACTCGAACGCATGACCGGCGAGTACCAGAAGTTCGACGAGAGCGTGCTCGGCTGCGACGGCCCCGACTTCAGTATCCTCAAGCTCGACGAGGAGCGCCGCATGATGATGCGCGAGCCGGCGCAGGCGGCCGTGCGAACGCACGACGGCACGATCACTCCGATCGCGGGTAACTACGACTTCGCCGCATGCAGCCCGGGGCAGCGCTGGCTCGTGCTCAAGCGCAAGACCTCTATCGAGGTCCGCGATGCGCGAACGCCGCAGCGTGAGGGCCGCGTCTTCGAGGCGCCCGCGACGATCCGATCGTTTGGTGGCACCGGGTCATGGCTCGCGATGCTCGACGAAGCGGGCGGCCTCACGCGCGTCGAGCTCGCAAGCGGCCGCGTCTACCCGACCTTTCCGGTCGGCCCCGTGGATGCGTTCAACGTCGACGCCCGCGGTCGCATCGGCACGACGACGACGGATGGCTCGGTCGTGGTCTGGGTCGACGGCAAGCCGAGCACCGTCGCCGAGAAGCTCGACATCGACGTGATTCACGGCCACCTCGCTGGCTTCCTGGTATTCACGCACGACCGGACCGTCGTCGTCATCGATCACGACAACCGCGTCGCCCGCTACGACATCGGCGCGGCGGCGCTCTCGATCGCGTGGGAGCACTACCGCGTCGGGATCATCCTCGATGGCAAGCTCGGCGTGCTCGATGTTCGCGACGGCAGCATCGTCCGCTTTCCGTGGCGCGCGGCCAGCGTCGCGCTGTCACGTGATGGCGCCTCGATCGCGGCGGTGAGCAAGAGCGGCCGGGCCAGCATCCTTCGCCTCGACATCCCCGAGGAGCCACACGCGCTGTTGCGCTGGCTCGACCGCGCCACGAACGCGACGCTGGAGCCAGGCTCGACCGAGATGACCTGGAAGAAGTAACTACTTCTTCGCGTCGGCCTTCGCCTTGGCAGCCTTGGCGAGGAGCTCTTCGGTGATGTTGCTCGGGGTATCCGCGTACTTCGAGAACTCCATCGTGAACTCCGCCTTGCCCTGCGTGGCCGAGCGAAGCGGCGTGGAGAACCCGAACATCTCGGCGAGCGGCACTTCGGCGTCGACGCGCGAGTTGCCGTCTTCTTCCGTCGAGCCGAGCACGATGCCGCGGCGCTGCATGATCAGCGACAGCAAGTTGCCCGAGAACTCGGCGGGGCCCTCGATGGAGAGCTTCATGATCGGCTCGAGGATCCTCGGCTTCGCGCGCGGGAAGAAGTCGCGGAACGCACCACGGGATGCTTCCTGGAACGCGATATCGCTCGAGTCGACGGCGTGCGACTGACCGTCGTCGATCGTGACGCGAAGGCCGACGACCGGCACGCCGAGCCGCGGGCTCTTCGCGATCATCGACTTGAAGCCCTTCTCACACGACGAGATGAACTCGCGCGGAATCGAGCCGCCCTTGATCGCGTCGTTGAACTCGAAGTCGCCGTCGAACGGCTCGGCATAACCGGCGACGCGGCCGTACTGGCCCGAGCCACCCGTCTGCTTCTTGTGCGTGTAGTTGAACTCGGTGCGCGCGCCGATGGTCTCGCGATACGCGACCTGCGGCGGCGACGTCACGACCTCGGCCTTGTACTCGCGCTTCATGCGCTCGATGTAGACGTCGAGGTGGAGCTCGCCCATGCCGGCGATGATCGTCTCGCTCGACTCTGGATCGACCCAGCACTTGAACGTCGGATCCTCACGCGTGAAGCGGTTGAGCGCCTTCGACATGTTGATCTCGGCGCCGGAGTCCTTCGGCTTGATCGCGACCGAGATGACCGGCGACGGCACGAACATCGACGTCATCGCGTAGTTCACGGTGCCATCGGTGAACGTGTCACCGGAGTTGCAGTCGATGCCGAACAGCGCGCAGATGTCGCCCGCGCCGGCCTCGGTGATGTCTTCCTTGTCGTCGGAGTGCATGCGCACGAGGCGACCGACCTTGACCTTCTTGCCGTTGCGCGAGTTGACGATGAAGTCGTCCTTCGCGACCGCGCCCTGGTAGATCCGCACGTAGGTGAGCTGGCCGTAGCGGCCATCCTCGAGCTTGAACGCGAGCATGACGAGCGGCAGCTTCGCATCCGAGGTGACGACGACCGGCTCCTCTTCCTTGCTGAGGTTCAGCGCGATGTTCTCGACGTCGCGCGGCTCCGGAAGGAACGAGCAGACACCGTCGAGCAGGAGCTGGACGCCCTTGTTGCCGAGCGCCGAGCCGAGCATGACGGGCGTGCACTTGAGCGCGATCGTCGACTCGCGCAACGACTTGCGGATCACCTCGGCGGTGACCTTGTCCTCGAGCATCGCTTCGGTGAGCGCGTCGTTGACCATCGAGAGCTGGTCGAGCATCTCGTCGCGCGCCTTCTGCGCCTGCTCCTGCATGTCGGCCTGGATCGGGCCGCGCTCGATCGTCTCGCCGTTGTCGCCGTAGAACTTGTACGCGACCATCTCGATCAGATCGACGACGCCCTCGAGCTTGTCCTCGAGGCCGATCGGCAGCTGGATCATGACCGGGTGAAGCTTGAGCTTCTCGCGGAGCTGATCGCGCACGCGGAACGGGTTCGCGCCGGTGCGGTCGAGCTTGTTGACGAACGCGATGCGCGGAACCTTGTAGCGGCGCATCTGGCGATCGACCGTGTACGACTGCGACTGCACGCCGGCGACGCCGCACAGCACCATGATCGCGCCGTCGAGGACGCGCAGCGCGCGCTCGACCTCGATCGTGAAGTCGACGTGGCCTGGGGTGTCGATGATGTTGATGTGGTGCTGCGTCTTGATCGGCGAGCCGGGGACGCCCATGACGTCCTTCGCCTTCTCGCCGGGCGGCCACTGGCAGAACGTGGCGGCGGACTGGATGGTGATGCCGCGCTCGCGCTCGAGCTCCATCGAGTCCATCTTCGCGCCGACGCCGTCCTTACCCTTCACCTCGTGGATCGCGTGAATACGTGCGGTGTAGTAGAGGATTCGCTCCGTCAGCGTGGTCTTGCCACTGTCGATGTGAGCGGAGATTCCGATGTTGCGGACTTTGGACAGGTCGGTGAGCACGGGGAACGTCTCCTGCAGTCCTTCGATTCGTCGAAGGGAAAAACCCGATAAGGGCGCGAGATTGCTACCTTGCATGCGCCGTGAGCGCAAGACCCAATCGTGTCGAAAGACCCCACCCGGCCTTTTGTCCCTAAGCACGCAATCTTCGATGACCAGGGAGCGTCCTTGCTAACGTTGATGGCAGCTGCCCAG
>JBPPMG010000485.1:0-6013 GCA_051305935.1 Thermoanaerobaculia bacterium | reverse complement strand
GGGGCCCTCGCCGCCCGGGAGCGCGCCGGCGCCGCCAGCAGCGCGATCTCCATCGCGCAAGAGGCGCTCGGGATCGCCGAGCGACGCTACGCCGCGGGCGACGTCGCCCGTCTCGACGTGAATCTGGCTCGCACCGCACTCGCCCGCGCCCTCGTCCAGCAGCGCTCCGCCGCGGCGGACCTCGGCGCCCGCGCCACCGAGCTCCAGGTACTTCTCGGCTCGGATCAGCCGGTGGTAGTCGCCGGATCGCTTCGGGACGTTCCGCCGCTCGAGACCGCCGACCTCCTCGCCGGCGCCGCCCACCGGCCGGACGTCCGAATCCTCGACGCCGAGATCGCCGCGGCCGGGGCCGAGCGCCGCCTCGCGGAATCGCTCCGCTGGCCCGACTTCGGGCTGCGCGCCGGCTACGAGGAGGAAGAGGGACAACGGATCGTCACCGGCGGCATCGGCATCACCCTGCCGCTCTTCGATCGCGGAGTGGCCGATCGGGCCATCGCCAGTGCCCGGCTCGAGAGGCTTCGCATCGAACGCGACGCCCTCGTCCGCGCGATCGAGGCGGAGGTTCGCGGCGCCCTCGCCGCACTCGAGCTCCGGCGGGCCTCGGCCGCCGACTACGCCGACCAGGTCATGCCCCTCACCGAAGAGAACGAAGCCCTGGCGCTCGAGAGCTACGAAGTGGGACAGATCGGTCTGGCCGAGCTTCTTCTCGTCCGGCGGGATGCACTCGACGCGCGTCTCGCCCTCGTCGACCAATTCATCGATTTGCGTCTTGCGGAGATCGAGCTTCGCACACGCGCAGGAGTCTGGAAATGAACCGCAACGATCTTCTCACCGCTCTATTGCTCGCCCTTCTCGCCCTCGGCTGCGGCCGCGAGGCGGCCGAAGAGGACCATCACGAAGAGGAAGGAGGGGCGGAGGCTCACCAGGAGTTGCCATCGAACCTGCTGGCGATCGAGGAGACGATGGTCCGCGATCTCCGCCTGACCACGGCGACGGTCGAGCAGCGGCCGGGTGGGGAGGGAGTGAGCGTGGTAGGGGAGCTGCGCGCCGACCAGCAGCGGTATGCCGAGGTGGGTGCGCCGCTGACGGCGCGGGTGGTTCGCCTGCACGCGGAGCCGGGGGACGAGGTGAGGGCGGGTCAGCTGCTGGCGGAGGCGCAGAGCGTGGAGCTCGGCCGGGCCCGGGCGGACTACGACTCGGCGGCCGCGCGGCTGGCGGTCGCGCGAGCCGCGGTGGAGCGGAAGCGCTCGCTCGCCGACCGGATCGTGCCGCGGCGCGAGGTGGAGGAGGCGGAGGCGGCGCTGGCTTCGGCCGAGGCTGATCTCCGGTCGGCGGCGGCGGCGCTGGAGGCGCTCGGCGCGCGGGCCTCCGGCGGATCGCGCTTCGCTCTGGTCGCTCCGCTCTCCGGAACGGTTCTCGACCGCGACATCGCGCTCGGGCAGATGATCGATCCCTCGCATGTCGCGTTCCGCGTCGCGGATCTCTCCACTCTCTGGCTCGTCGCTCACGCATTCGAGCGCGATGCCGTCCGCGTCTCGCCTGGCACGCCGGCGCGGGTCGTCCTCGCCGCCTTCCCCGGGCAACCCTTCACCGGCCAGGTGACCTACGTCGGCCGCCAGGTCGACTCGAGCTCGCGAACGATTCCGGTCCGCATCGAGCTCGAGAATCCCGGCGGCGTGCTGCGGCCGGGCATGTCGGCGACTGCATGGCTGCAGGTGTCGGATGCAGGCGGAGAGGTGGTCACCGTTCCGGTAGCCGCTCTGCAGAGAGTGCGGGACGAGTGGGTGGTGTTCGTTCCGCGGAGCGAGAGCACGTTCGAGATCCGCCCCGTGGGCCGCGGTCGCGACCTGCAGGGGGAAGTCGAGATCCTTCGCGGTTTAGCGCCCGGCGAGAAGGTCGTCGTGGACGGGGCGTTCCTGCTCAAGGCCGAGGCGGAAAAGGGTGAGGGCGGTGGAGACCATCATGACCACTGAGCGGAGCTCGATCGTTGAGCGGATCGTCAGGAGCTCGTTCGCGAAACCAGTCGTCGCCCTCCTTCTCGTCCTCGCCGGATCCATTGTCGGGGCGGTCTGGCTCGGCGACCTGAGGCGCGACGTCTTCCCCGACCTCTCCGCGCCGGTCTTCAACGTGATCGTACAGAACGCGGCCATGGGAGCGGAGGAGCTCGAGACGGCCGTCGCGATCCCGCTCGAGTCGGCACTCAACGGCCTTCCCGGGGCGCGGCGAATCCGTTCCTCCTCGCAGCTCGGAGTCGCCTCGGTGTCAGTCGAGTTCGAGCCGGATGCCGACTATTACTTCTCGCGGCAGCTCGTCGCCGAGCGCGTCTCCCAGGTTGCGCCATCGCTGCCTCCCGGGACCGAGACGCCGCTGGTCTCGAGCCTGACCGGGCGGCTCAACGAGATTTTCGAGTTCACGCTGGAGGCGGAGCCGGGGGTGATGGACGCGATGAGCCTCCGCGACCTCGCCGAGTTCGAGGTGAAGAACCGGCTGCTGGCGGTCCCGGGCGTGGCGGCGGTCGAACGGCTCGGCGGATATCTCCGGCAGTTTCACGTGCAGATCGATCCCGAGCGGATGTCGGCGCGCGGTGTGTCGCTCGACGAGGTGATGCACGCCGTCGAGAGCGCGAACCGAAACGCCTCGGGTGGATTCGTCGTCCAGGGGCCGATGGAGTGGAACGTCCGCGCCCTCGGTCGCGCGGAATCGGTGGAGGATCTTCGCGCGACGGCCGTCGCCGTCCGCGGAACCACGCCCGTGGTGCTGGGAGACATCGCCGACGTCCGGGAGGCCCCCGCGGTGCGCCGCGGCATCGCCCACCGTCTCGATGGCGAGGTGGTCAGCGCCCGGATCTCCAAGCAGTTCGATAGCGATACGGTGAAGGTTGCGGCCGGCGTACGGCAGGCCTTCGCCGAGCTGCGACGGAGCCTTCCGCCGGGCGTTGAGCTCCGCATCGTCTACGACCAGTCCGAGCTGGTGCAGTCATCGCTCTCGGGGGTAGGTCGCGCGGTTCTTCTCGGCGGCATCTTCGTCGTTCTCGTGCTTTTCCTCCTGCTCGGCGATCTGCGCGCCGCGCTGATCGTGACGCTGACCATTCCTCTCTCGATCGGGCTGGCGGGGCTCCTGCTGAGCTGGTGGGATGTCGGCCTCAACACCATGACCCTGGGGGGCCTCGCCATCGCGGTCGGCCTGCTGGTCGATGCCGCGATCATCGTCACCGAGAACGTCGCGCATCGGATCGCGCAGCGGCGCGGGGCCGACCGGATGGCCACCGCGCTCTCGGCGTCGATCGAAGTCGCCCGGCCCATCACCTTCGCCACCCTCATCGTCATCGCGGTATTCACTCCGCTGTTCGCGATGAGCGGCATCGAGGGGCGGATGTACCAGCCGCTCGCCGCCGCGGTGATCGCGGCGGTGGCCGCCTCGCTCGTCCTCGCGCTCACGCTGGTTCCCGTGGCGGCGGGCCTCATTCTCCGGCCGCGCTCGGCCTCGAAGGAACCCGACGTGCGGGTGATCCGCGCGATCAAGAAGCGCTATGCGCCGATGCTCGACTGGTCGATGCGGCATGCGGGAATGGTGCGGATCGCCACACTCGCGATCACCATTCCGGCCCTGGCGCTCGCGTTCGCGGTCGGCACCGACTTCATGCCGAAGCTCGACGAGGGAGCGTTCCTCGTGCAGACCATCCTCCCGCCGGAAGCCTCGCTGGAAGAAGTCGATCGCCTCAATCACCGCGTTGAGGACCTGTTCCGCGGAATCCCGGAAGTGGAGGACGTGGTGCGCCGGAGCGGAAGGGCGGAGCGGACAGAAGACCCGATGCCACACACCATCTCGGACATTCTCGTCGTGCTGAAGCGCGTACGATCCCGTCCCCTGGAGGAGATCGAGCACGAGATGCGCGAGCGGACCGAGAACGTCCCCGGTGTCTCGATCCTCTTCACCACGCCCCTCGGCATGCGGATCGACGAAGGGCTGGGTGGAACGCCGGCCGACCTGTCGGTGCGGATCTTCGGCCCGGAACTGGACACGCTCGCGCGGCTCGGCTCGCGCGCGGAGGAGGTCATGCGCGGGGTGGATGGGCTCGAGGACGTCCGATCGGAGCGAACGACCGGATTGCCGCAGATCGAGATCGACGTCGACCGTGCCGCCGCGGCGCGGGTGGGGCTCGCGCCGGGCGACATCATCGACGCCGTGCGCATCGGCCTGGTCGGCGAGATCGTTTCGACCATGTGGGTGGGACAGCGCAGCTACGACCTGGTCGTGCGCCTGCAGGACGATGCCCGCAACGCGCCGGACGCCATTGGATCGCTCCTCGTCGACGGGCACGACGGAACCAGGATTCCGCTTCATCAACTCGCGACGATCGAGCGGACGTTCGGGCCGGCGGCGATCCGCCGCGAAGCCGGAAGCCGCCGAATCGCGGTGGAGGCGAGCGTCGAGGGGCGCGACCTCGGCGGCGCCGCGGTCCAGGTGCGCGAAACGCTCGAGCGCGAGCTCGAGCTCCCGGCCGGCTACTTCATCAACATCGGGGGGAGGGTCGAGAACCAGGAGCGCGCGACGCGGTCGCTCCTCATCGCCATCGCCGTCGCCGTCTTTTCCGTCTTCATCCTTCTTTACCTCGCCCTCGGATCGACGGCCGAGGCGCTGGTGGTGCTGGCGACCCTGCCCGACGCATTCGTCGGAGGAATCCTCGCTCTTCTCATCGCGGGGGAGACGTGGAACGTCTCGTCACTGGTCGGCCTGATCGGCCTTTTCGGGATCGCGGTCCAGAACGGCCTGGTGCTGATCGCGCAGGTCAAGGAGCTGCTGGCGGAGGGGCTTCCCTTCGACGCCGCCCTTCGCGAAGCCTCGCTCGGCCGCGTCCGGCCCAAGCTGATGACTGCGGCCACCGCGATTCTCGGGCTACTGCCACTTCTCCTTCTTCACCTCCCCGGGACCGAAGTCGAGCGCCCGCTCGCGATCGTCATGATCGGCGGCCTCGTGACCTCGACTCTCTTTACTCTCTTCGCTCTGCCGACGTTCTACGCATTCGTGCACCACTGGAGGGAGCGGTAGGTGGGGTGCGGTGCGGATTGGCTCCCGTGACGGATCAGATCTCGCGGCCGAGGGCGATCGCGGCATGGAGCTCGGGGCTCTCATTTTCGAGGCGCTCGAGCTCTGCTGCGGTGCAGGGGAAGAGGTCGATTCCCGTCGGAAAGCGGTTCGGAAGGTAATCGGGAATGCGGTCGCGGAACGGCTTGACGGACGAGCGGAGTACGAGGCAGATGTCGACGTCGCTTCCGGGAGTCGGTCTCCCATGAATCCAGGAGCCGAACCAGATCACGCGCTCGATTTCCGGATGCGCGTCCTTGAGCGCACGGGCCCACTGATCGACTGCACGCTCGACCTCTTTACGGTCGACTGAGAAGATCTTCACAGAATCGGAGGATCGACTCCGCATCGCTGATAGCTCCTTCCGCTTCACCCGCGGTGTAGTAATCGGCCGGCGCGCCTTCCGCGAAGCCGTTCGGATACCGCGTCGGGATGTAGTGCTTGTCCAGACGTCGCCCGCTCTCGCGAATCGAGTCTGAAGCCGGCGTCTGCTCCGGGAGGGCGCCGAGGAGCGAGTTCACCGAATGCCCCCAAGCTTCCATCCCGAGGTGATAGTACGCTGCCTTCACCGCTTTCTCGGCGGCCTGCTGGGCTGCAAAGCAGCTCCATTCAAAGCTGCCTCCGTCCCTTGCGAGACGGGCATGGGCCAGATCCGCCTTCGCCTGTCGCAGCCAGTCTTGCGCGCGGTTCGCCATGAGTGGTCCGATTATACGTTCCCACCTCCAGGTTGCGCCCAGGCGGTGCCGTATCCTCTACAGTGGGCGGCGACCCCGTGTTTCGGGTCGACCGGCGGGACCGTGGCGGCTTCCATCCCATGAAAAGCGGCCACCGCGGTCGGTGGCCGCTTTCGACCTTCGCCCGAAATCCAAGATCAGCGGGTGATCGAGACCTTCATCGCTTTCGTCTCCGCGGCGCGGGAGAAGGTGTC
>JBPPMG010000477.1:0-3566 GCA_051305935.1 Thermoanaerobaculia bacterium | reverse complement strand
GAATGGAAAGAACGTCTCCTTCGGCGTCGACGGCGAGTATCTCAAGTCGCACGTGGAGAGCCTGCTGGCGGGCAAGTAGCTTTCGCGCCTCACACCGTCAAGCGCACGACGTCGAGGAACGCCTTCAGGATTCGCCCGGTCAGGCCCCAGATCTCCATCTGCTCGGTCCGGTAGAAGTAGGCGGGGTACTTGAGCCCCTTGAAGTCGACGTGGCGGATCTCCGGGTTACCTTCGGCGAGAAGCGTCTCGATCGGCACCTCGAAGATCTCGTCCACCTCGGACTCCTGAAGCACGTACTCGGGTCGCGTCGCCAGGATCCCGACGAACGGGGCGACGATGAACCCCGAGCGCGTGACGACGTCGTCGAGCCGGCCGATGATCTCGACCAGTGAGCGGTCGATCCCGACCTCTTCCTCCATCTCCCGAATCGCCGCATCGACGAACGCCTCCCCCTTCGTGACTCCGCCGCCGGGAAAGGATATCTGCCCGCTGTGCACCGACAGTTCGGGCGAGCGCCTGGAGAAGAGAAGTTGCCAGCCGCCGTCGATCGGGATGAGCGGGATCATCACGGACGCGCGCTTGAGCAGCGGCAGGTCGATCTGGTCCGCAGGGCGCGTCTTCAGCTCCTTGCGGAGACGCGCGATCGCATGCGTGTCGAACTGCCTCACGCGACCACCTCGCCCGTGAAGAACGCCGGCCGCTCCACGTCGGGAATCCCACCGAGGCCGTGCCGAAGTTCGAGCGTGAATCGCTCGCAGGTGCTCTCGAAGACGATCGGAACGACCGTCGATCCCCCGGGCTCGAGATCGCACGGAAGGCTCACGGCAGTCGTGGCGACGGGAGAGCCATCCTCGAGAGCGAGCGCGAACAGCACGAACGGTGGCTGGCCGAAGACGATCGACGGGATCACGTCGCTCCCTTCATTCACGACCCTCACTCGGATGGTCGTCGATCGACCGGCACGCTCGATCGATTCGACCGCCGCCGTCAGTCGCGGGAAGAGCGGTAACGGCATCGTGCCGCTCCCCTTCGTGACTCCGCGCGGCAGCTCCACCCCCGCGATCGCTCGCGCGTAGGCCTCGATCGCGTACTCGAGCGTGCTCGTACTGCGCAACCAGGCGCGCTGCGCGTCGCCGAGTGCCTTCACGTCGAGATCCACGAGCATGAACGCGGCGAGCGACTCGATTTCCGAATCGAAGGGAATCCGGGTCACGATCGACTCGGGGAAATCGGCGAACTGCGCGTAGTCACTGACTGCTACCGGACGCCCGATCGCGAAGACGTGAACGAGAGGGCCGGAAGTCTCTCCCGCCGAGGGATAACGGAGATTCACAACCCGGTCGACCGCCGCGATGTGGCGGTCGAACTCGTCGTCGGAGACGAATCCGGTCGCAGCCCAGCGATCGCGCGCGACTCCCGCTTCCTCTGCCATCGCCTCGAGGTCGACGTTGTGCGACGGCTCACCGACGAAGAGCAGCCGGAGATCGTCGCGCTCCCGGCTCGCCGATGCGAACGCCCGCAGCGTCGCCTCCGGACGCTTCGCGTGCGTGACGAAGCCGAACGCGCCGACGACACGGTGATGCGGCGCGAAACCGAGCGTATGCCGAAGCGAGTCACGCTCGCCGCCGACGAGTGGCGCACGCTCGACGTAAGGGACGGGCACTATGGTGATCGGCGTCGTGACGCCGTTCGTGCGGAGACGATCCGCCGCCCAGCGGTTGTGGACGATCACGTGCCTCGCTCCCTCCGCGAGCCCCTCGGAGGCCGGGTAGAGAAAGTTAGGCAGGTCGTCGTGAATGCCGTGGACGCGCGCCGCCGCGATCGCGCTGCCGGCATCTCCGTACATGTCCGTGAGCGCACGCTTGAGCGACTTCCCGTCCCCTTTCGCCAGGGTCATCTCCACGAGAAGATGGTGCATGACGATGTCGTGAAGCACGACGATCGCACCGCCGCGGCTCGCGACGTTCCAGGCAAGCTCGTGATAGCGGTTGTTGCCGAGCTGACAAATGATCGCGTCGAACTCGGAAGCCCGGCGCTCGAACTCGTCATCCCGAACAACAGGAACTGGAAGCGGAGCGACCTCGTCCTGGTCGACCACCGCGACGAGGTCGAACCGCTTCGCGAGCGCCGGCAGGAGCAGCGCCGAGTAGTTCGCGATGCCCGACTTCACCGGAAGAAGCGGGCTGATGTAGGCAACCCTCATCGGATTACGTGCCCGGTTGCGCCTGCTTCGCCTGAAGAATCAGATATGCCTCGATGAATCCGCCGAGATCGCCGTCGAGCACCGCCTGCGGAGTGCCGACCTCGTACCCCGTACGGAGGTCCTTCACCAGCTGATACGGCTGAAGCACGTACGAGCGAATCTGGCTTCCGAAGCCGATCTCCTTCTTCACGCCCTCGAGTTTGGACTGCTCTTCCTTACGCTTTTCGACCTCGACCTGGTAGAGCTTTGCACGCAGGAGCTTCATCGCCGTGTCGCGGTTGCGCCCCTGACTTCGCTCGTTCTGGCAGGTGGCAACGAGGCCGGTCGGCAGGTGCGTGATGCGCACCGCGGAATCGGTCACGTTCACGTGCTGCCCGCCCGCGCCCGACGACCGGTACGTGTCGATGCGAAGGTCCTTGTCGTTGATCTCGATCTCGATCTCTTCGTCGATGTCTGGATAAACATAAACCGACGCGAACGATGTGTGGCGCCGCTTCTGCGCGTCGAACGGAGAGATCCGGACGAGGCGATGGACACCGTGCTCCGACCGGAGATAGCCGTACGCGAAGTCGCCGCGAATCATGAGCGTCACGCTCTTGATCCCCGCCTCTTCTCCCGCCTGGTACTCCAGCTCCTCGGATTCGAGCCCCTGCTTCTCGCAGTATCGAAGGATCATGCGAAGCAGCATCTCGGCCCAATCCTGCGATTCGGTCCCACCCGCGCCGGGGTGAATGGACACGATCGCGTCGCGATCGTCGTGCGGCCCTGCGAGCTTCATCCGCAGAACGACCTCGCCGAGCTCCTTGTCGAGCGTCGCGACCGCGGCGGCAAGATCGCCGCCGATGTCCTCGCCTTCCTTCTCGAGATCGCGGAGAACGTCGATCTCCTCCCACTTCGTGTGGAGGGAGCGCGCGGTCTCGAGGTGCTTCTCGACGAGCCGGCGCTTGCGCCCTACTTCCTGCGCCTCGCGCTGGTCGTTCCAGAAGCCGTCCTTCGCCATGAGGGCTTCGATCGCGTCCAGTTCCTTCTGCGCGCCGGCAACGTCAAAGATAACCTCGGATCGATTCGAGTCTCTCCGCCAGGTCGCCGATCTTCGCTTTCAGGTCTTCGTTCATCCGTTCTGCCTTTCCGAGTCGTCACTCCGCGAGCGGAGCCGCGCGCATCTTACCAAGTGAAACGTCGAGCCGCGGCACGATGCGGGGCGAGAGGCCCGTCTCGGCTGCCGCCGGCGCGGCATGCCGTGCCCCTATTCGTTCCCGGCGACGGCTTTTCGCCGACGCGTCGAGATCGTGATCCCTGCGAGAAACGCGAGGCTCGCCCAGGCCGGCCAGTCCCCGACGATCACGTACGGAGTCTTCGTGTC
>JBPPMG010000377.1:0-6132 GCA_051305935.1 Thermoanaerobaculia bacterium | reverse complement strand
GTGCCGATGGTCGGAGGCGACGGGTGGGAATCGCCGAAACTGATCGAGATCGGCGGCAAGTCGCTCGAGGGTTCCTTCTACTCGAACCACTACCACGTCGACGACCCGTCCCCCGCGGTGCGTGACTTCGTGGTTGCCTACGAGAAGAAGTACGGCACGCAGCCCGACGCGATGGCGGCGCTCGGCTACGACTCGATGAAGTTCCTGGCCGCCGCGATGGAACGCGCGTCGAGCCTCGACGGGCCGGTGCTCCGCGACGAGATCGCGAAGACCGCCGACTTCCATGGTGTGACCGGCACGATCACGCTCGGCCCGGACCGCAACCCGCTCAACAAGAAGCTCGTGGTGCTCGAGATCAAGGACGGCAAGCTCGTGTTACGCGCGACGGTCGATCCGGCGGCCGACGCCGCAGCGGCGGCGGCTCCGGCGGAGACGGCCACGGCGGCCGCGACAGAGTCGGCAGCGGCAACGAAGTAAGCAGGAGCTCGCCACAAACGTGCAAAAGTCGTCCTGCGCGCAGCGAAGGACCTCTCAGGCTGGTACAGATGAAGTCGTCAGTCTGGAGAAGTGGACGTCGATTCCGCGAGAGTAGCAGCCTGAGAGGTCCTTCGCTGCGCTCAGGACGACACGCTCGATCGTGCAGCGCCGCAAACCGTCGACATGCCAGTGAGTGATCGCCAGAGACTCTGAATGGACAGCTTCCTCCAGAACCTCATCAACGGGATCGGGATCGGCTCGATCTACGCGCTCATCGCCCTCGGGTACACGATGGTGTACGGCATCCTGAAGCTGATCAACTTCGCGCACAGCGACGTCTTCATGGTCGGCGCCTTCATGGGCTACTACGGTGCGAGGATCTTCTCGAAGCTGATGCACGGAAGCGAGGTCATCGAGCCGTCGTGGACCCTCTTCCTGCTGGTCCTGGCCTTCTCCGTGGCGTGCTGCGGCCTGTTAGGCTACCTCAACGAGCGAATCGCGTACCGTCCGCTGCGCAACGCGCCGCGCATCGCGTCGCTCATCACGGCGATCGGCCTCTCGTTTCTCTTCGAGTACGGCGGCCAGATGGTCTTCGGCCCCGACCCCAAGTTCTTCCCGCAACTCCTCGAGAAGCACCAGCTCCAGTTCCTCGGCACCTCGATCACGTCGCACACCGTGATCGTCCTCGTCGTGGCGCTCATCTTCATGGGCATTCTGCAGTACATCGTCTACGGGACGAAGTTCGGCCGCGCGATGCGTGCCGTGTCGCACAGCTACGAGACCGCCTCGCTGATGGGGATCCCGACCGACCGCGTCATCTCGATCACGTTCGTCATCGGCTCGATGCTCGCGGCGGTCGGCGGCGTTCTTTATGGCCTTTCATACTCGAAGATCGAGCCGCTCATGGGGATCATGCTCGGCCTCAAGGCGTTCGTCGCGGCCGTGCTCGGCGGCATCGGCAACGTTCCCGGGGCGGTGATCGGCGGCCTGGTCATCGGCATCGTCGAATCGTTCGCAGGCGCAAGCCCGCTGTCGACCTACAAAGATGCGATCGCGTTCGTCATCCTGATTCTCATCCTGCTCTTCCGTCCCTCGGGGATCTTCGGGAAGTACCAGGCGGAGAAGGTGTAGCGGAATGCGCAACTGGCTCGTCCGCGATCTCGCCGGAATCGCCGTCATCTCGGCCGTCCTCGTCGGGATCAGCTACTTTCTGGGATGGATCCCGATCCCGGGGATGGCGTACTACAACCGCGTCATCGTGACGATCGGCATCAACATCATCCTCGCGGTGTCGCTCAACATCATCAACGGCCACGCGGGGCAGTTCTCGATGGGGCACGCCGGGTTCATGGCAGTCGGCGGCTATGCCTCCGCATACCTGACCTACTTTCACTTTCAGCCGTTCCTGGCGACGCTTCCCGAAGGCGCGGGCCGCTTCGCGCTGCAGCAGGGACTCTTCCTCGGTGCGCTGCTTGCGGGAGGCGCCGCCGCGGGCATCGCGGGATGGGTCGTCGGCCTCCCTTCGTTGCGCCTGCGCGGCGACTATCTCGCGATCGTGACACTCGGCTTCGGCGAGATCATCCGCGTGCTGATCCTCAACATCGACAAGATCGGCGGCGCGCGCGGGCTCTCCGGCGTTCCCGCCTTCGCGAATTTCTTCTGGGTCTACTTCTTCGTCTGCATCGTGATCATCGTGTCGTGGCGGCTCGTCCGCTCGCAGGTCGGTCGCGCTTTTCTCGCCGTGCGCGAGGACGAGATCGCCGCGGAGGCGATGGGCGTCAACACGACGCACTACAAGGTGCAGGCGTTCGTGATCGGGTCGTTCTTCGCGGGAATCGCCGGTGGCCTGCTCGGCCACTACCTCGTCTACCTGAATCCCGGGATGTTCCAGTTCACCAAGTCGTTCGAGGCGATTGTCATGGTCGTCCTCGGCGGCATGGGATCGATCTCGGGAGCCGTGCTGGCGGCGGTGATCCTCACCGTCGCGCTCGAAGGGCTGCGCTTCGTCAAGGAAGCATTCGGCCTAACCGCCGACCCGCGCATGGTGATCTACGCGATCGTGCTCATCCTCCTGATGCGCCTCCGGCCACAGGGGCTTCTCGGCAACCGCGAGTTGGGCGACTTCTTCCGCAAACGGAAGGGAGGTGACCGATGACGGTCACTGCCGTTCTCGAGGCGAAGGGAGTGTCGATCCGGTTCGGGGGCCTTACCGCGGTCTCCGACTTCAATCTCGCGATCCAGCCCACCGAGCTGGTCGGCCTGATCGGGCCCAACGGCGCCGGCAAGACGACGGTCTTCAACATGCTGACCGGTGTCTACAAGCCGACCGAGGGGGAGATCCGTGTCAGCGGCGTGAACACGCGGACGCTCAAGGCGTTCGACATCACGAAGCTCGGCGCGGCGCGCACCTTCCAGAACATTCGCGTCTTCAAGAACCTGACGCTCCTCGACAACGTGCGGATAGGCGGGCACATCCACTACAAGTACTCGTGGGCCGACTCCGTCCTCCACTCGGTCACCTACCGGGAGCACGAGCGCCAGGCGGAGAAGGAGGCACTCGAGCTTCTGTCGATCTTTGACCTCGACCACCGCGCGCACGACGAGGCGAAGAACCTGCCCTACGGCGACCAGCGCAGGCTCGAGATCGCGCGCGCTCTCGCCGCGAAGCCGAAGCTGCTGCTGCTCGACGAGCCCGCGGCCGGCCTCAACACCGGGGAGACCATGGAACTGATGGAGCAGATCCACCAGATCCGCGACAAGTTCGGAATCGCAGTCCTGCTCATCGAGCACAACATGGAGCTCGTGATGGGGATCTGCGAGCGAATCCTGGTGCTCAACTACGGCAAGACGATCGCGCACGGCCGCCCCGAAGAAATCCAAAGCAACCCGGTCGTCATCGAGGCCTACCTCGGCGAGCCCGCGGAAGTGTGACATGGCGGAACCTGTGCTCTCAGTGAAGCAGCTCGAGGTGGCGTACGGGTCGATCCCCGCGCTGCACGGGATCGATCTCGAGGTCGCGCAGGGCGAGATCGTCACGCTGATCGGCGCGAACGGCGCCGGGAAGACGACGACGCTGCGCGCGATCTCGGGACTGCTCAAGGCGCGCGCCGGAGAGATCGTCTACCGCGGCGAGTCGATCACGGGCCTGAAGACCCACCTCATCACGCAGAGGGGGATCTCGCACGTGCCCGAAGGGCGCGGGATCTTCTCGAACCTCACGGTGAGCGACAACCTGGAGTTAGGCGCATACCTCCGGAAGGGAAAGATTCCGGCCAGCGAGTACGAGCACATCTTCTCGCTCTTCCCCGTGCTCCGGGATCGCCTGAAGCAGAACGCGGGAACGCTCTCGGGCGGCGAGCAGCAGATGCTCGCGATCTCGCGCGCGCTGATGGCGAAGCCCGACGTCCTGCTGCTCGACGAGCCGTCGCTCGGCCTCGCGCCGCAGATGGTGCAAACGATCTTTCGCGTCATCCGCGAGATCAACCAGGAAGGCACCACGATCCTCCTGGTCGAGCAGAACGCCCACATGGCGCTCATGACCGCGCACCGCGGCTATGTGATGGAAACCGGCCGCATCGCGATCACCGACGCCGCCGCGAACCTCCTCGCCTCGGATCGCGTGAAGAAAGCCTACCTCGGCGGCTGAGGCGGCGCGCCTTCCGCTGGCGAGTCGACGGGAGCATCCGCGGACGACTCGCGCGCCGCGGGCGGCGGGCTGTCGACTCCCGCCTTCCGGATCGCGAGCTCGACGCGCCACAGCCCCTTGTCGCTGCGGATCGACGCCACCGACCGGTAGGGATTGTCGAGCGGCTTGTCGATCTTCGTGGTGAAGAGCTCGTAGAGCGGCGTCGGCTTCGTGTAGTGCCAGATGATCTCGGCGCTGCCGACGAGCGGGTCGTTCGGGTGACGGATGAAGTTCGTGATCGTGTCGATCTTCTTCACGCAGATCTTGCCGCGAAACGCCTTGCCTCGCGCGCTCGGAACCGTGCCGATGATCGCGAAACCTTTCTCGGTCACCTTGCCGCGATAGATCTCCCGGCCGTCCTTGTCCTTCGTGTACGACACGGTCAGCAGGCCGACCCGCTCGAGATTGCGGAGCGTCTCGAGCGCCTTCCCGTCGTAGTCGTCCTTCGGATACCCGGGACCCCACCAGACGCGCTGCGGCACCTCTGCGTAGATCGGCTCGTCGTCGATCGCATTCCGGCGAATCAGCTCGAACGCCGTAGGCTCGTCGAGCGGAGCCGGACGGCCGCAGCCGAGCGCCAGCAGGAGCAGCGCGAGTGGAAGGAGTATGCCTCTGCGCATCGTCGTTCGGGTCGAAGCGGACGGCGTAACCGACCGGGTGGCCTATGATAGCCGCTGCAACGCCCGGATCGGGAACACAGGGCGAGACGAGCGAGTTTGACACGCAGTCGTCACATGTCTCGCGGCGACAACTCGCCGCGGCCGGACCGCGGATCTGAGATGGGAGCGACTTGAGAAACAAGATCATCGACGCCATCGCCGCGGCCTGCATCAAGCACCCGAAGCTGATCCTGCTGCTCGCCGCGCTCGCGAGCGTGCTTTCGATCACCGCGGTGACGCGGATCCAGCTCGATCCCGACATCCTCAATCTCGTGCCGCAGCACAACCGCGCGGTTCAGGAGTTCAAGCGCGTGATCAGCGAGATGGGGACGATCGACTACCACATCGTGGTGATCGACATCCCCGAGGGCCGCGCGGTGAGCGACTACACCGACTACATCGACGCCACCGGCCTCGCGTGGTCGCGCTCGACGCTCACCGAAGACGTGACCTACAAGGTGCCGAATCCGGTCGAACTGATCGACACGGTCCTTCCGCGGGCGATGCTCTTCCTCGGCCCCGAGCAGATCGACGAGGTCGCGACGGCGCTCTCCGACGAGAACATCCGAGCCTCGGTCGCCCGCAATCGCGCCATGCTCGAGACTCCACAGGCGCTCGCGCTCAAGGAAGTCGTCCAGTACGACCCGTTCAACCTGCTTCCGATCTTTCTCGAGAAGCTGAAGGGTGCGACGGGCGACACGGCACTCGACCTCTCCTCCGGTTACTACCTCTCGCAGAACCACCGGATCGCTCTCGTGCTCGCGAAACCGAAGCAGTCGGCGCAGGACATCCCGTTCGCGCGCGAGATCATCGCGCAGAGCGCGGAGGTCGAGAAATCGGTGGCCTCCGAGTTCGCGAAGGGGCATCCCGATCTGCCGCTCCCGAACGTCTCGTACACCGGCGGCTACATGATCGCCTTCGACGACTCGGAGCTGATCAAATCCGACATGATCGCGAACATCACCGTGTCGGTCGTCGGCGTGCTGCTGATCTTCCTCTGGGGATTCCGGCGCCTCGCGTCGATCGTCTACGCCGCGATTCCCCTCGGGATCGCGTTGATCGTGACCTACGGAGTCGCCGCGCTGACATACGACAAGCTCGCCTCGGCCGCCGCCGGCTTTGCGGCGCTGCTGGCTGGGCTCGGTATCGATTTCATCATGATGGTCTATGGCCGTTATGTCGACGAGCGGAATTCGGGAGCCGAGATGGAGCCGGCTCTCCGGACCGCGATGGCCACCACGTTTCCGGCGGTCTTCGTTGCCGCGGTAACGACGGCCGCCACGTTCTACGCATTCCTGGCGACCGACTTCC
>JBPPMG010000374.1:0-18463 GCA_051305935.1 Thermoanaerobaculia bacterium | reverse complement strand
GCGGTCCGCTCGCTCCAGTCCGGCCGCGAGCCCCTCGGTGATCATCTCGTCGTCATCGATGAGCTAAACGAGTTGGGATTCCCCGGAGGCGGACTCGGCCCTGCCGTCGACGAATGATGCCATTGAACCTTCCTGAACCCGGCGAGCCGAATGGCGGCCCGACGTTGTGCCCGGCGCATTCCCTCGCAGCGCAGCACAGAGTGCCTCCGACGAAATCTCGTGAGCCCGTCGCCGGCACAGTCACTTTGCGCGCTGCGATCTTATCGCATCAAACGTGGCGCGCGAGAATCATGCGAGCGAGGTCCGGAATTCGCGTCGAGGCTGGAACTTCGGGAAATGAATCACGAGCGGAGTAGTATCGGAGCGCGGCGCGGTCGGAGTGGGATGCCGGTTTGCATGCTCCGGATTCAATCGCCGGAGCCAGCCCTTCCCACCAGGAGAGCCGAAGCTTTCCCAACGCTGCCTGATACGCGAGACTCTGCATGAACCAACTGACGATCCCCGACAAACTCTACGGTCGCGACCGCGAGCTCCTTGCTCTGCGCGAGTCATTCGATCGCATCAGCAGCGGTCACGGAGAAGTGTTGTTGGTTTCCGGCTCGTCGGGGGCTGGGAAGACTGCGCTTGTGAGTCAGACTCGGGCGTCCATCCGCGACAGGAGCGGACTGTTCATCCGTGGCAAGTTCGAGCAATACCAACAGAATGTTCCCTATTTCGCGTTTCGGCACGCGCTGGCGGACCTGAGCCGGATCCTGCTTGCAAGGGACACGAGACAGGGCTCGCGGCTGAGGGACGACGTCCTCGAGTCCATCGGTGATCTTGGTCAGGTGCTGGTCGATCTGGTCCCGGAGCTCGAGGCGTTCCTCGGGCCACAACCGCCCCTCGGAGACATCAGTCCCCAGGAAGCGCGGCTTCGATTTGCGGATGTTCTCCGCAACTTTCTAAAGGTCGTCTGCCGGCCCGAGCACCCCCTCGTCATCTTCATCGACGACTGGCAGTGGGCCGACGCTGCCTCCTTCGAGCTGCTCAGGCAGCTTCAGGTGGGGATCACGCTGCGCTACCTTCTCGTGATCGTCTCCTATCGCCACGACGAGGTGGACGCCAACCACCCGCTGATGGCTGCGATCGATGATCTTCGAGGTCGTGCCGTTCCCGTCGGCGTGCTCCGGGTCGAGCCTCTCTCCATTCAGGACGTGACTACGCTCGTCACCGACACTCTGACTCCGTCGTCCGGCGACCTCGCGGGGCTGGCCGCATTCCTTCACGCCACGACGCTGGGTAACCCCTTCTTCGTGCGCTCGTTCCTCTCGTTTCTCCGTGCCTCGAATCGCCTCTGGTTCGACGAAGCCGCGAATTCGTGGCGATGGCGCCTCGATGCGGCGGACGGCGAAGGGTTGCCTCGCAGCGTGCTCGAGCTCTACATCCAGCAGCTTCAGCGTCTCGACGCTGACAGCCAGCGGCTCCTGGCGCTGGCGGCCTGCCTCGGCAATCGTTTCGACCTCGACAGCCTGAGTATCGTCAGCGGCCGCGATCCGGCATCGTGCCTGCCAACCCTCTCCTCCAGTCAGGCGAGAGCATTCGTGACTCCGTCAGGCGGCGATGGCGAGAACGGCGACGCGGAGCCGCGCGCTGTTCCGCGCACGTATGCATTTCTTCATGACCGCGTGCAGCAGGCGGCGTATGCGTTGATCGATCCGGCCGCCATGCCCGGCACGCTGCTGACGATCGGCAGACTGTTACGGAGACACCTTGGCTCCGATCAGCTCGAGAAGCGACTGTTCGAGGTCGTGAACGATCTCAACGCCGGCCACGATCGAGTCCACGATCGGGCCGAGCGTCTCGACGTGATCGGGCTGAACATCACCGCGGCGCGCAAGGCCTTCGCCGGCACCGCGTACCGGTCCGCGCTTCAGTACTTCCGGGCGGCGGGCCGCTTTCTGGAGCAGCCGGCTGATTCGGAGCACATGTGGCGCGATCACCACGAACTGACCATGCGGCTCTTCGTGGAGCGAGCCAGGTGTGAGTTTCTCGAAGGCGACCGCAACGAGGCAGAGGCGCTCATTCGAACCGCCGTGGCCCATTCCACGAATGCCCTGGAGAGGGCGGAGGCTCTCAATGGTCTGATCGTGCAGTACACGCTGCTGGCGCGCTACCCGGAGGCGATCGAGGCGGGACGCGAGGCCCTCGCGACCCTCGGGATCGCTCTGCCTGGCGATGACTTCGAAGAGGCGCGCAACGTCGAGATCGCACTCGTGCGGCAGGAGCTCGGTGACCGCCCGGTCTCCTCGCTGATCGACCTGCCGGTCATGACCGATCCCGAGATGCTCATGGCAGCGAAGCTCCTGATCACGATGGGGCCGCCATGCTACCGGTCGCACCAGCGCCTCTGGAGCGTGATCGTCCCGAAAGTGGTGAACCTCACGCTGCGCCACGGCAACATTCCCCAGGCAGGCTACAGCCACACGGCGTTTGGCGGGCTGCTGGGCTGGGTCGATGGCGATTACGCCACCGCGAGAGAGTTCGGCGAGCTCGCAACGCGCCTCATGAGCGAGACGTTTCGATCGCCTGCCGATCGATCGGTGTTCCATCTGATGATCGGCAGCTCGATCCGGCACTGGTTCGAGCATCTCGAGCGCGGTACTCGCGATTACACCGCCGCGTACGACGTCGGATTGCAGTCGGGCAATCTGCAATACGCCGCGTACGCGTTCGGGCACAACATGTACTGCCGGTTCTACCAGGGTGTTCCACTGACGGCCTTGATCCAGGAAACGCAGCGCTCCCTCGAGTTCAGCCGCGTACGCCTCAATCAATGGGCCATCGATCTCCTGGAGGGCGGGCTGGAGGTTTTTGCGACGCTGGAGGACGAGCGTCATGCGGCGAACGGAAGCGGCCCCTGGCTGGAAGAGGAGTTTCTGCAGCGAGTCTCCGACCATCACAACATTCAGGTCCACTGCATCTACAAGGTGCTCAAGACCTTCTCGGCTCTGCTCGCCGGCGATCATGACGGCGCTCTAGCACTGTCCGACGAAACCGAGCCGCTGATCTATACGGTCGGCACACAGGGTCTCCTCCCCTGGCCCGAGCACGTTTTCGCGCGCGTTCTGATTCTCACGGCGCTCCACGGCAGGGCCGAGCCCGGGCAACGCGCCAGATGGAGCGCGGAGCTCGACCTCATGGTTGGCCGGCTTCGCGACTGGGCTGCCAATTGTCCGGAGAACTTCGAGCACAAGTACCTGCTGGCCTCCGCGGAGCTGGCACGGATCGACGGCGACCCGATGGAAGCGATGCATCTGTACGACGACGCCGTCGCGTCGGCCCGGGCGGGCAACTTCGTTCAGTGGGAAGGCATGGCGAACGAGCGTGCCCACGGTTTCTGGCTCGAGTGCGGCAACGAGCGCCTCGCTCACGTCTACTGGAAACAGGCCTATGGCTGTTACAGCCGATGGGGTGCCGGCTCCAAACTGCTCTCGATGGAGAACGCGTACCGGGCGTACCTCGCGCGCGACATCCCCGACGGCGCTGGATCCGGCAAGCACGCCGGGGCGCGGACGCGGGAGGCCACGACCGCGCTCGTGGAAAAGCAGCTTGCGCTCCTGCGCCGTGAAGCCACACATATGGAACGGATCGGGCTGGACGCGGCCAGTCACATGTTTGAGTTGTCCCATGCGCTGGAGCGGTTGAAAGTAGAGGTTGCGGAGCGCAGACGCGCCGAGGAGGCGCTCGAGCGATCACAGGCAACACTTCAGGCCGCCATGGATCAAAGCCCCTCGGGAATCGCCATCGCCGATGCGCCCGACGGGACTCTGAGTTACGTGAACGATGCCGCGCTGCGCATCCGCGGCGGCGATCGCCACTCCATCGTCGACGGCGTCGGCATCGCTCGATACGTGGCGAGCTGGATGCTTCTCGATCTCGACGGGACACCGCTGAAACCCGAGGAAGTTCCGCTGGCCCGCGCGGTGCTCTACGGTGAGACCAACAGCCGGGAGTTCACCGTTCGTCGCGACGACGGTGATGACCGCATCGTCCTGGCGAACGCCGCGCCGATCAAGGACTCGTCCGGAAAGATCGTCTCCGGCATCGTCGTCTTTACCGACATCACCGACCGAAAGCGGACCGAAGAGGCGCTGCGCAGGACCGAGGGCGAGTTTCGCTTTCTGGCGGAGGCGATGCCGCAGATCGTCTGGATCACCAGACCCGACGGCTGGAACGTCTATTTCAATCACCAGTGGGTCGACTACACGGGACTGACTCTCGAGGAGAGCTACGGACAAGGCTGGATCAAGCCTTTCCATCCGGACGATACGCAGCGCGCGCTGGATTCGTGGCGAGCCGCAACACGAGAAGGGGCTCGTTACTCGATCGAGTCTCGGCTGCGGAGTGCTGGCGGCACCTATCGCTGGTTTCTGGTTCGGGCTGTGCCGGTGCTCGATGAGCGTGGCGACGTCATCAAGTGGTTCGGCACGTGTACCGACATCCACGAACTGAAACAGGCGGCGGAGTCGTTGCGGCATCGGCAAAAACTCGAGAGTGTCGGAACGCTCGCGAGCGGCATCGCTCACGATTTCAACAATCTGCTCGGTTCGATGATGGGAAATCTGTCGCTGGCTCAGAAGCAGTTGCCGGACGGGCACCCGTCGGCGAAGTATCTGGAGCTGGCCTTGTCGGCCGCAGGACGGGCCGGGGCGCTTACGAAGCAGATGCTGGCCTATTCCGGCAAGGGACAGTTCGAGCGAATGACGCTCGACGTCGTGAAGCTCGTCCAGGATCATCTCGGCATCTTCGAGGTCTCCGTGCCGAAGAATGTGCGCCTGCAGTTGAATCTTCCTCCGGCACCGGTGTTCGTGGAGGGTGACCCCGGCCAGCTCGAGCAGATCCTCATGAATCTGATCATGAACGCTGGTGAGGCAATCGGAGAAAAGCAGGGCGCTGTTTCGGTCGAGGTGTCCCGGGTTTCGATGAGACGCGAAGAGTTGTCGCGATACGAAACGCGCACCGGCAGCACACTCGCCGAGGGCACGTACGCGCTGCTGACCGTTACCGACAGCGGTGCCGGCATGGACCGGGAGACGGTCGAGAGGATCTTCGATCCATTCTTTTCGACCAAGTTCATCGGCCGGGGATTAGGGCTCGCTGCCGTTCTGGGAATCGTGCGCGGTCACGACGGCGGGCTCACCGTCGAAAGCCAGGAAGGATCGGGGACGACGTTCCGCGTTCTCCTGCCGTCTGTGGGTGCGCCGGTCATCAGCGAAGAGACGCCACCGATCGAGCCGCGCCCGGCGGGAACCGAGCCGGCGACGATCCTCATCATCGATGACGAGGACTACATCGTCAGCATGATGAGTGACGTTCTCGAGCTCGGAAGCTACAGGACGCTCACGGCGACCGACCCGGTCATCGGCGTGAAACTGTACGAAGAGCAATGGCGGACGATCGATCTGGTGATCCTCGACTATTCGATGCCGAAGATGAACGGCAAGGAGGTCCTGATCGAGTTGAGGAAGATCAATCCCGAGGTCAGGGTGATCCTCTCGTCAGGGTATTCGGACGAAGAGCTCGCGCACCTGATGGGCGATGGGCGGCCGCTCGCGGTCATCCAGAAGCCGCAGACGGCCGATGAGATTCTGTCGATCGTCGACAGGGTACTGCGGATGGATTCTCAGGCTGGGAAATGAAGCGCCGCGCTTGATTCGGAGGAGACCCCGGTGGGTTGGCGCCCGTGGCCTCCCAACCCACATCAGCGAACAGAAGGGTCGATCGCGTCTCGAAGTGTGATCGTCCTCACATGGGAGTGTTCATGGCGACACTAGACTGCTTCAGGATTCGGTGCTCAGACTCGCTGGCGATCACGGTCACACGGTGTGTTGTACGGTGCCGTCGACGAGGAGGTCTGTTGCGTTCTACTGGATGCCCGGGCCTCGAGCCCCCGCGGATGAAGCGTTCCCGCAGGAAGGCATGCAAATGCCGTGAGGTGCGGGCGTGACGGCGATTCCAGTTGCACGGCCTCTGGTTGTCTTCAAGCTGGACGGACAGCGCTATGCCCTGGAACTGGTCCGCGTGCGGGAATGCCTCCGCGTGGTCGCCGTCACTCCCCTTCCCGGGGCTCCCGCGGGCGTCCTCGGTGCGATCGACCTTCGCGGCGTCGTCGTGCCGGTCATCGAGCTTCGACGGCGATTCGACCATCCTGCGCGTAGCCTCCGGCTGACCGATCAGCTCATCATCGCCGACACCGGCAGACGAATCGTGGCGCTTCTCGTCGACGAGGCGACTGGAGTGCTCGAGGCTACGGCGGAGACTTGCGTTCCTGCGAGTGAGATTCTTCCCGGGCTCGATCTTGTGGCCGGAACCGTGGCGCTGGCCGATGGCCTGATCCTGATCCACGACCTCGAACGGCTTCTCTCACTCGAGGACGACGCCGCGATCGATCGGGCGCTCGAGGCGAGCGCCACGCATGCCGGCATCGCGGGCTCCGGGCCCAGGCCTCCGACCGAAGCGAGTTAAACGATGGCCGCCACTCTCGACAGGGATCTTCTCCGCGACGTCAGCGGCTACATCGCGGAGCGGATGGGCCTCGATTTCCCCGAGGCACGCTGGCCCGCTCTGGCTCGCGGGCTGGCGGAGTCGAGCGAGGAGCTCGGGTTCGCGGATCCCGCCGACTGCGCGCGCTCTCTGATGAAGCAGAAGCTCTCGGTCCGGGAGATCGAGACGCTCGCCAGCCACCTGACCATTGGAGAGACTTACTTCTTCCGCGAGCCCGCGAGTTTCGACGTGCTCGAGAGAGAGATTCTGCCCAGGCTCGTCGCGAAGCGTGCTGACGGCGATCGGACCCTGCGTCTCTGGAGCGCCGGCTGCTGCACGGGAGAGGAAGCCTACTCGCTCGCGATCAGCTGCGCCCGGGCGTTGCCCGATCTGGAACGATGGAACGTCTCGATCCTGGCCACCGACATCAATCCGAAGTTCCTCGCGAAGGCCGAGGCCGCCGTCTATACCCCCTGGTCGTTCCGCGGTGTGCCCGACTGGCTCAGGTCGAAGTATTTCGTCCCCGCGCCCGGCGGGAAGCTGGCGGTCATCCCGGCGATCCGGAGCCTCGTTCGCTTCGGCTATCTGAACCTTGCCGAAGACGTCTATCCGTCACTCCCGAACCACACCAACGGGATGGACGTGATTTTCTGCCGGAACGTGCTCATGTACTTCACTCCCGGTCATCGGCACCGGGTCGTTGCCGCGATGCATCGCTGCCTGGTCGATGACGGGTATTTCCTGGTGAATCCGGCCGAGGCGGGAAGCTGGCTCGTCCCGACGTTCTCGATGGAGAGCGCCGGGAGCGTCTCGCTCTATCGAAAGACGTTGCGACGGAACGACGGCCAATCGGAGCGTAACTTCGTGCCGTTCATCCCTGAGCCCGTGCCGTTCGTCCCGGAGCCCGTGACCTCCCTTCCGGAGCCTGAGCCCGTGGCGGTCGCCGCGCGCGCCGAGACTCCGCCGGCGGTCGTGCCCGTTTCCACGGATCCCGTGGAGCCGCCGCTGCTGCGCGCCCGCCTGCTGGCCGATCGGGGACGGCTGGCCGAGGCGCTCGAAGCGTGCAGCGAAGCGATCGCGGCGGCGCGCACCGACCCTGCCGCCTACTTCCTCTACGCCACGATCTGCGACGAGCTCGACCGCTCCGGCGAGGCGATCGGCGCGTTAGGCAAGGTGCTCTACCTCGACCCGGACTTCATCCTGGCGCATCACGCTCTCGGCGGGATCTACAAGCGGCTCGGCAGAGCGCGTGAAAGTCAGCGTCACCTCGCGGTCGCCCTCGAGCTGCTCTCGGCGAAGGGTCGCGACGAGATCGTGCCCGAGTCGGATGGAATGACCTGCGGCCGGCTCGCCGAGACGGTCCGTGCAATGGCGGGAGCCTGAGCCATGGAATCGCGCGCAATCGACTGGGAAGCGATCCACCGGCGCCTTGCGGGAGTCGCCGACGCGATCTTGCGAGGGATCGAGCCCCCTCCGGACGAGCTGCGCCGCGTCCTCGAGGCGCGTGCCAGAGTCGTGGCACGGCGGCCGGAGCGCGCGCCCGACGTGGAGATGCTCGACCTGCTCACCTTCTCGATGGCCGCTGAGACCTGGGGCGTCGAGACGCGTCACGTTCGCGAGGTCTGCCAGCTCAGGAACCTCACGGCGCTTCCGTGCACGCCTCCCTTCGTGGCCGGCGTGATGAGTCTCCGCGGCGGAATCCTGGCGATCATCGACCTGCGCACGTTCTTCGGGCTGCCCTCAGGAGGGCTGACCGAGCTGAACAAAGTGATCGTGCTGCGCGGCGGCAACCACGAGCTCGGGCTGCTCGCGGACTCGATCGAAGGCGTCCGTTCGATTGCGGTGCCGGAGCTCCAGGAAGGGCTTCCGACGCTCACTGGAATTCGCGAGAGATTTCTGCGAGGAGTCACCGGCCGGATGCTGGCGGTGCTCGACGGGGAGCGCCTGCTTTCGGACGCCGCCCTCAAGGTCGAGGAGCAAGTTGCTGAGTAGATGCTGTGCTGACCTCGCGTCGGCAGGAGGACGGTATGAGTTGGTTCGGGAACCTGAAGACGAGGTCGAAGCTCTTTCTGACGTTCGGCGTCATGTGTGGCTTTCTGCTCGGGCTCGACGTGGTGTTCTACACCACGCTCACGGCGATCGAAAGAAACGAGCGTGAAACGGTCGATCAGAGTCGCATTGCGGCGCGGGACGCCCTCGAGATCCGCGCCTCGCAGAATTTCAATCGTGCTGCCATGCTCGAGATCCTGCTTTTGGGCGAGGCGACTGGAAGTACGGCCAGCAGGCAGGAAATCGCCACGGAGACCGCGAAGATCGATCAGGACATAGGGCGCATCAAATCGTTTTTCGAGAAGGAGAACCTCGCGACGGAGCTCGCGCAGATCGTCGAAGTGGAGGGTCTGTTGGCTGAGTACCGGGAAGGTCGTGCCGCGCAGTTCAGACTCCTCGACGCCGGCAAGGCCGACGAGGCACGAGCTCTGGCAATTGAAGCTCAGAACGAGCGGTACGCCAGGATTCGAGAGCTCCTGCAGAAGCTCGACGATGAGCTCTTCGAGTACCGCAACGCAAGAATCGCCGAGTCGAAGCATCTGTTCACCGGCGCGATCCGCATTCTGTTCGCGATCACGGCCGGAATGATTCTCTTTTCCCTCGTCATGGTCTGGCTCATGAACAGGCTCATCGCGGTTCCGCTGCAGGCGGCAACGACGCTGGCCGGGCGGATCGCGGCGGGCGACCTGACCGAGCGGTTCGTCCCCGAGGAGCGAAGTGACGAAGTCGGCCAGCTGCAGCGGGCTTTGACCTCCATGGTCGAGAATCTTCGCGGACTCAACAAGGAGCTCCAGGGCGGGGTTGGTGTCCTTGCCGCCTCGTCGAGCGAGATCCTCACCACGGTCTCCCAGATCTCCGCGGGCGCAGTCGAGACTGCCGCCGCGGTGAACGAGACCTCCTCGACTGCCGAGGAGGTGAAGCAGACCGCGCATCTCTCGAACGAGAAGGCAAAGACGGTGCAGGATCGTGCGCGCAAGGTGGCCGATGTCTCCGACGCGGGCCTTCTGGCCGTAACCCAGACCGTCGACGTGATGGGCCACATTCGCGTGCAGATGGAATCGATCGCGGAGAGCGTCGTGCGTCTCTCCGAGCAGGGACAGAGCATCGGCGAGATCATCGCCACGGTGAACGACCTGGCCGAGCAGTCGAACCTGCTGGCAGTGAACGCGGCCATCGAGGCGACGCGGGCGGGAGAGTTCGGCAAGGGCTTCGCGGTCGTCGCGCAGGAAGTGAAGAGCCTGGCGGAACAGTCGCGTCTCGCGACGACCCAGGTGCGTGGCATCCTCATGGAGGTGCAGAAGGCGACCAGCGCCGCCGTGATGGCCACCGAACAGGGGAGCAAGGCGGTGGCCGCGGGACTCAAGCAGGCCACCAACGCGGGTGAGTCGATCCGGTCACTCTCCGTCGGGGTCGGTGAAGCGTCGCAGGCGGCGACCCAGATCGCCGCGTCGAGCCAGCAGCAGCTCATCGGCATGGATCAGATCGCGTCGGCGATCGGCAACATCGGCCAGGCGACGACGCAGAACATGGCCGGGATGAAGGAGCTCGAAGCCTCGGCCCGGAGCCTGGAGATGATGGGCGGGCGGCTCAAGGCACTGGTCGACCGGCAGCGCATCGAGGGCTGAGGCGAGCGAGTGGGATCGATGGACAGTAAACGGGAGGAGTTCCTCCGCCGATTGCGGGAGACGTTCCGCGTCGAGGCGAGCGAGCACATCGACGCGATCCGCGCGGGGATGCTGGCAATCGAGCACGCCGGCGGCGAGGAGCGTGCCGGCATCGTCGAGCGGATCTTTCGCGATGCGCATTCGCTCAAGGGGGCTGCGCGATCGGTCAACCTCCCGCGCGTGGAAGAGCTGTGCCGGGAGCTGGAGAGCATTTTCGCCGCGATGAAGCGTGATGACCGCGCACTCTCCCCGGAGGCGTGCGATTCGATTCATGCGGCGCTCGGGGTTCTGACGACCTGGTGCCTGAATCCGGGCGACACGTCGTCGCCGGCTGTTGCTGAAAGCGGGCGGCACGCGCTCGAGGCGCTGCAGAACATTACGAAATCCGGCGCCGCGCTTTCGAGTGACCCGCCCGGGCGCACTGCCCGCGGGGCTCCGCCTAACGACAGCACGGCGCCGAAAGCCACCGCCGCCGTGCCGGCGGGTCCGGCCGCATCAGGGGAAGCTCCGTCGAGTGTCGCGCCGGATACCGTTCGCGTAGCGACCAGGAAGATCAACGCAATTCTGCTCGAGACCCAGGAGCTGGTGGCCGCGAAGATCGTCGCAGGCGAGCGGGCGGTGGAGCTCCGCGGTCTCGCCGCAAGCCTCGCCGACTGGAACCGGCTGCGCGCCGCTCAGGCGATGCGGGAGCGATCGCGGGGAGGCGACACGGCCGCCCCCTCCGAGCGCATCGAGTCGGAGCGGCTCTTCATGAGGGCATTCGAGGGCTCGCTCAGAAAGCTGGCGGGCGCGACGCAACAGGACGCACGCGATCTCGCCGCGGCCACCGAAAGGCTTCTCGCGGACACGCGCGAGCTGCTTCTGCTTCCCTGCTCGTATCTGCTCGCGGCGCTCCCCGCCGTCGTTCGCGACCTGACGAGGGAAGAGGGCAAGGAGGCGGAGCTCCTGGTGCGCGGAGACGACCTCGAGGTCGACCGCCGGGTTCTGGACGACCTCAGGGTGCCGCTCATCCACCTGCTCCGGAACTCGATCGACCACGGTATCGAGAGGCCGGACGTCAGAGTCGGGCGGAACAAGCCGCGCCGGGGCACGATCGCGATCACCGCAACCCTCGTCGAGGCGAACCGGCTCGAGCTCACGGTCGCCGACGATGGATCGGGGATCGACATCGGGAAGGTCAGGGCGTCCGCGGTTCGCCAGGGATCGATCACGGCGAACGAAGCGGCCGGTCTGTCGGACGCCGAGGTCACCGACCTCGTTTTTCGCTCCGGGATCTCGACCAGCCCGATCGTCACCGATCTCTCGGGCAGGGGGCTCGGGCTGGCGATCGTCCGCGAGAAGGTGGAGCGGTTAGGCGGCACGGTGAGCGTGACCTCGACTCTTGGCGCCGGCACGCTGTTCCGGATTCTGGCGCCGTTGTCGATCGAGGCCTTCCGTGGCGTCTCGGTCGATCTGGCGGGGAGGCGCTTCGTGATTCCTACTGCCAGCGTCGTGCGCGTGATCCGGGTGAAGCCGGAAGAGATCCGCACGGTCGAGAACCGGCAGACGCTCACGCTCGACGAGCGCGCCGTGTCGGTAGTGCGGCTGCGCGACGTCCTGGGAGTCACCGGGCCCGACGCGCGGGAACGAGAGGCGTCCCGGCCGGCAGTCGTGCTGCGCGCCTCGGGCAGCGAGATCGCCTTCCTCGTGGACGAGGTGCTGGGCGAACATGAGGTCGTCGTGAAGAATCTCGGGCGACAGCTTGCCCGGGTCCGCAACGTCGCCGGCGCCTCGATCTCGGGGAGCGGCGCGGTCGTTCCGATCCTCAATGCGGTCGACCTGGTGCGCTCCGCGACGAATGGGAGCCTGGCGGAATCGTCGGGAACGGCGCGGAACGACGCTCCCGAGCATCGCCGGCGCCTCCTGATCGCGGAAGACTCGATCACCTCGAGAACGCTGCTGAAGAACATTCTGGAAGGTGCGGGCTTCGACGTCGTGGCCGCCGTGGACGGGCTCGACGCATTGACGAAGCTAAAGTCCGATCCCTTCGACCTCGTGGTGTCGGATGTCGACATGCCGCGCCTGAATGGCTTCGAGCTCACCGCCAGAATCCGGTCCGACAAGAAACTCGAAGGCCTTCCGGTGGTGCTGGTCACGTCCCTCGGCTCGCCGGAGGACCGCGAATATGGGATCACCGTCGGAGCGAACGCATATATCGTGAAGAGCGATTTCGACCAGGGCAATCTGCTCGAGATCATCCGGAGGCTCCTGTGACCGGCCGCGAGGAAAATAGTCGATGATCAACGTTCTCGTCGTCGAAGACTCGCGCGTGACGAGGGACTACCTGGTCGGGATCATCGACTCCGATCCGGCGCTCCGCGTGGTCGGCACCGTCGAGAGTGGTGAGGCTGCGCTCGAGTTTCTCGGTTCGTACAGACCTGACGTGGTTCTCATGGACATCCAATTGCCCGGCATCGACGGGTTCGAGACGACGAGACGAATCGTGTCGTCGAACCCCCTGCCGATCGTCGTGTGTACGTCGAGCACCACCTTCAGCGAGGTTCATACCGCCATGCATGCGCTCGAGGCTGGCGCGCTGGCGGTCATGAAAAAGCCTGCCGGGATCGGTGACGGGAATGCGGAAGTCGAGTCTGCAGCGATCATCAGCGCGCTCAAGCTGATGTCCGAGGTCAAACTCGTGCGTCGATGGAAGCGGTCGGCGCCCGCGGCGGTGGACACGGCGCCCGCGTCGGCGCGGACCGCGCCGCAGGGGGCAGCCGGCTTCAGTGCGGACATCGTCGCGATCGGAGGCTCCACCGGGGCGCCGCCTGTCGTTCTGAAGATTCTCTCGGGTCTCTCTCCGTCGTTCCCTGTTCCGATCCTCGTCGTTCAGCACATCGCGACGGGATTCACGCCGGGCTTTGCGGAATGGCTCGCCTCCGCGTCGGGCATGCCGGTGCACGTGGCCCGCGACGGTGAGCTTCCGCTTCCGGGCCACGTCTACGTTGCCCCCGACGACCGTCACCTGCGGGTCGGGCCGGAGGGGCGGCTCGAGACGAGCTTCGGCGAAGAGGTGAACGGGCTGCGGCCTTCGGTCGGAATCCTCTTCCGTTCGGTCGCGGAGCGCTTCGGCCGCCGCGCGATCGGCGTTCTGCTCACCGGCATGGGGAGGGACGGCGCCGAGGAGCTCAAGCTGATGGCCGACCGTGGGGCGCTCACGATCGCGCAGGACGAGGCGAGCTCGGTGGTGTTTGGAATGCCCGGGGAAGCGGTCAGACTGGGCGCGGCAAGGTTCGTGTTTCCGCCGGACAGGATCGCCGGCCTGCTTCTCGCATCGGTTCGTCGCAAGGTGAACGAGGAGGATCTCAATGCCTGAGCACCCAGAGCCCTCCACCCGGAGCGCGCGGATTCTCGTCGTGGAGGACAGTCCCACGCAGCGGGAGCAGCTTCGTTTTCTCCTCGAGGAGTCTGGCTTCGAGGTCGTCACCGCGGTCGACGGCGAAGACGCGCTCGCCGCGGCGGGAGCCCGGGATATCGAGGTCGTGATCTCTGACGTGGTCATGCCGCGCATGGACGGTTTCGCATTCTGCAAGGCGCTCCGTGACGACCCGGCGCTCCGCCACCTCCCGGTGATCCTGCTCACCTCGCTCGGCAATCCGAGCGACGTGATCAAGGGACTCGAGTCGGGAGCGAACAACTTCATCTGCAAGCCCTACGACGATCGCGCGCTGGTCGCGCGGGTGCGGAACATTCTCGCGAACCAGGAGCTTCGCGTCGCAGCGTCGAGCGAGATGGGGATCAGTATCTTCTTCGCGGGGCAACAGTTCTTCGTCACCGCCGACCGGCTGCAGATCCTCGATCTGCTGCTCTCGACGTACGAAACCGCCGTGGAGAACAACAGCGAGCTCATCACGGCGCGCGACACGCTGCGCGTGCTCAACGAGCGACTGGAGGCGGAAGTCGCCGAGCGAACCGGCGCGCTCACCGCGGAGATCGAGGAGCGCAAGCGGGTGGAGGAGGATCTGCGCGCCTCGAAATATCTTCTCGAAGGAATCATCGACTCGATTCCTGCGCGCGTGTTCTGGAAGGACCGCGAGCTCGTCTACCTCGGCTGCAATACACAGTTCGCGAACGATGCCGGCGAGGCGTGTCCGGGCGACGTGATCGGAAAGAGCGACCACGAGCTGGCATGGCGCGAGCTGGCCGATGGGTATCGCGCCGACGATCTTGAAGTGATCGAGAGTGGCTGCCCGAGAGTGCTCTACGAGGAGCCACTGATCACGGCGGCGGGCGATCGCCTTACGCTGCTCACGAACAAGGCGCCATTGAGGGACAACGAAGGACGGGTCATCGGAATCCTGGGAACCTACACCGACATCACCGCGCGCAAAGAGGCGGAAAAATCGCGCGCGATGCTCGCGACGGCGGTCGAGCAGGCAGCCGAGTCGATCGTGATCACCGACGTGAGCGGGTCGATTCTCTACGTCAACCCGGCGTTCGAGCGCGCGACCGGATACACGCGCGAGGAGGCCATCGGCCAGACCCCGCGACTTCTCAAGAGTGGGAAACAGACACCGGAGTTTTATCGGAACATGTGGGAGGTCCTGGGCCGGGGCGAGGTCTGGAGCGACCACTTCGTCAACCGGCGCAGGAACGGGACGTTGTTCGAAGAGGAGGCCACCATCTCGCCGGTCCGCAACGAGGCGGGTGAGATCGTGAGCTACGTCGCGGTGAAGCGCGACATCACCCGCGAAGTGGAGCTCAAGGATCAGCTCACGCAGTCCCAGAAAATGGACGCGGTCGGACGGCTTGCCGGTGGCGTCGCGCACGACTTCAACAATATCCTCGGAATCATCTCGGGGTACGCGGAGATCGTCCACAACGGCCTCGGCGAACGGGATCCGTTGAAAGAGCGCGTGGAGCAGATCCTCCGCGCCGCGGAACGGGCGGCCGGCCTCACTCGACAGCTGCTGGCGTTTGGTCGAAGGCAGGTTCTGCAGCCCAAGATTCTCGAGCTCAACTCCGTCGTCTCGGAAATGGACAAGATGCTTCGCCGCCTCATCGGAGAGGACATCGAGCTGACCACACAGCTGGAGCCCCGACTCGGCGCAGTCAAAGCCGACGCGGGACAGATCGAACAGATTCTCATGAATCTCGTGGTCAACTCCCGCGACGCCATGGCTGACGGGGGACGGATCACTGTCGAGACGCGCAACGTCGAGCTCGCGGAGGGGGGTGCCGCGGCCGCGTCGCCGGGACAGTACGTCATGGTCGCGGTGTCCGACACCGGGGAGGGCATGGACGCCGCCACGCAGGCGCAGATCTTCGAGCCGTTTTTCACGACGAAGCCGATCGGCAAGGGCACAGGTCTCGGGCTCTCCACCGTCTACGGGATCGTCCAGCAGAGCGGCGGATTCATCCGCGTCGCCAGCGAGCCGGGACGAGGTACGACGTTCAGCGTCTACTTTCCACGGGTCGATCAGGCGGTCGATCTCGAGCAGAAGGAACTGGCCGGCGCGTTGAAGCGCGGGGTGGAGACCGTGCTGCTCGTCGAAGACGAGGAGATGCTTCGTGAGATGCTTCGCGAAGGCCTCGAAGGCTCCGGCTACACGGTCCTTGAAGCGGGAGACGGACCAGCTGCGCTGCAGATTGCCGAGAGGCACCCCGCTCCGATCGAGCTCCTGCTGACCGACATGCTCATGCCGGGGATGACCGGGCAGCGTGTCGCGAAGCTGGTGACCGAATCACGACCCGGGATCAAGGTCCTCTACATGTCCGGCTACAGCGACGAGTCGGTGCTCGGGAACGGGTTGACCGGGGAAAGGTCAGGGTTCCTCAGCAAGCCGTTCGGCATCGAGACGCTCCTTCGCAAGATCCGAGTGCTGCTCGATACCGTTTGAACGAGAGTTGGAGTGGTTCCGGCTCCGGCCGTCGTCGGATTCCGCTCGAAGAATCGCGGCCAGCCCCATGCGGCCTTCGCGCTCGCCTTCCTCGGCGGGCGGACAGGGTCGAGCGCGAAAAGCCAGGATTTTGGCTCTGACCCCCAGCCGGCCCGGTACCGGTCGATGGTCTGGCAGGGCTGCACTCGTTTCGAAACGACTGTATTTCCATCGCCCCTGCCGGAGACCCATATACGGAAGGAGAGCGATCGACCATGCAAGCCGCAGAGATGAAATGCCTGATTCCGGAACCGCGAACCGCTCTGACGATTGCCGCGCTCGAGGCCTTTCACCCGCGGATCGACGGCCTCTACCTCGAGATTCTCCAGAGCATCGAGGATGGAGTCTATTTCGTCGACTGCGATCGAAGAATCGTCTTCTGGAATCGCGCGGCGGAGGCGATCTCGGGATACCGCGCGGAGGAAGTGATGGGGCGCCGCTGCGCCGACGGCATCCTTCGCCACTGCACCGCCGACGGCAGCATCCTGTGCGGAGCGGGATGCCCGCTGAAGAAGACGATGCTCGACGGGCAGAGCCTCGAGGCCGATGTCTGGCTTCATCACAAGCGAGGTCACCGGGTTCCGGTGAACGTGCGCTCGACGGCCGTCCGCGATGACGATGGGCGGATCGTGGGTTCCGTGGAAATGTTTACCGACAGGAGCCGGAAGATCGTCGCGCTCGAGCAGGCGAAGGCGCTGAACCGTCTCGCGTTCGTCGACGAGCTGACCCAGGTTGGAAACCGCCGATCGGTCGACGCGAAGCTCAACGAGCTCTTCGCCGATCCGGCCGGCATGGGAATGCCGGCCGGCGTGCTCTTCGTCGACATCGATCGCTTCAAGAGCTTCAACGACCAGTACGGCCACGATACGGGAGACCTCGTGCTTCACGCCGTCGCCTCGACTCTCGGAGCGAACCTGCGCGCCTACGACTTCGTGGGACGGTGGGGAGGCGAGGAGTTCGTCGTCGTGACGGTAGCGAGCTCGCTCTCGGATCTCCAGCAGCTCGCCGAACGGCTCCGGCTGCTCGTCGAGCAGACCGACCTGGAGATCGACGGCGAGCAACTTAGAGTCACGATCTCGATTGGCGGCGCGCTGGCCGCGTTGGGCGACGACCCGAAGTCGCTCGTCACGCGCGCCGACGCGCATCTCTACGAGAGCAAGCGGAACGGCCGGAACCGTTCCACGGTCGGGTAAGGAGCCAGGGAGCTACAGCCGGCCTCCGCCTAACAGCGCGCTCAGCGCATCCTCGAGCTCTCCACCCGTGAACGGCTTCCGGAGACTCCCGATTCGCGGATTGCTCCCCATGACTCCCGAAAGGTCGTCGTCACTGAACCCGCTCGAGAGGAGCGGAGGAGGGGCCAGGAGGAGGGGCCACAGGAGGAGGGGCCAGAGCTTCGCTCTTCTGTCCATGTCTCCAGGAGGAGGGGCCAGAGCTTCGCTCTTCTGTCCATGTCTCCCGCGCGCTCTCGACTCTACCGCCCGTAGACTGAGTTTCCATTCCGAGGGACTATCCGGCGCTTTACGCCACCGAATGTAGATTCCTCGGAGATTCGGCCCGACCGAGGGATCCTCGGTGCATGGCACGAGCAATGCGAATCGAGTTTCCCGGTGCGGTCTACCACGTCACGTCGCGTGGCAATGATCGGCGCAACATCTTTGTCGACGACGACGATCGACGGCAGTTCCTCGAGCTTCTCGCCGAGGTCGTCCGGCGCTTCGCCTGGATCATCACGGGCTACACGATGCTCGACAATCATTTTCATCTCGTGCTCGAGACACCGGGCCCCACGCTCTCACGCGGCATGCAGTGGCTCAACGGAAGCTATGCCGCATGGTTCAACCGGCGGCACAAACGCTGGGGACATCTGTTCGGCGACCGCTTCCACGCGTTTCTGGTCGAGAAGGAGGCGTACTACCTGGAGCTGCTTCGCTACGTGGTGCTCAACCCGGTGCGCGCGAAGATGGTGGACCGGCCCGAGCAGCATGCGTGGTCGAGCTACCGGGCGACGGCCGGCTACGAGAGCGCGCCGGACTGGCTGAAGGTCGACGAGATCGCGCTTCTGTTCGGCAACGCGAAGGGCTGGCGGGAGAACTACAAGGCCTACGTCGACGAGAAGCTCACGTCCGAGGAACGGCTCGTCGACAAGGTGCAGCGACGGCTCTACCTCGGGACGGAAGAGTGGGTCGCGTCGATGCGCAAGCTCGTCGAGTCGAAGCTGCGGAGCGACGACCATCCACGCGCGCAGCGCACCGTGGGCCGGCCGAAGATGGCGACCATCGTCGAGGCGGTGGCCGGAGCGTTTCGAACGTC
>JBPPMG010000331.1:0-3397 GCA_051305935.1 Thermoanaerobaculia bacterium | reverse complement strand
AGCCCCGGCTGGGCGAGCTCGATCCGACGCCGCTCTCCCTCCGCTTCGATGGTGAACGAAGTCCCCCGGAGCCCGCGCTCCTCGACTTCCACCGCGCGCCCGTCCGCGCCCTCACCGAACCCGTACGTCATCCGGCTCCCCTCAAACCCCTCGGCGATCCGCATCACCTGCGGGTCGTCCGCATTGAGCACGACTCGGCCGCGGGGCGAGAGGTTCTCGAGAAGCTCGCGCTTCGCGGCTGCGATCCCCTCGATCGTTCCGAAAAACTCGAGATGGACCGGCCGGATGTTCGTGTAGACGCCGATGTCGGGCCGCCCGTACGAGGCCATGTCCGCGATCTCGCCCGCGTGATTCATTCCCATCTCGGAAACCACCACCTGCGCGCGGTCGGGAACGTTGCTCAGACAGAGCGGAAAGCCGATCTGATTATTGAAATTACCCCACGAGCGGAACGCCCTCCGCTCGGTCTCGACGAGAGCGTGAATCATCTCTTTCGTCGTCGTCTTGCCGGTCGAACCGGTAACGCCGATCAGGAGAAAGGGGAACTCGCGACGGATCGCCGCGGCCAGCCGCACGAGCGCCGCCGTCGTGTCCTCGACTGCGACGATCGCCTTCCCAGACGGAAGCGGGTCGGGAACCCGTGACACGATCGCGCCGCGCGCCTTCTCGAGCGCCTGCGCAAGATAGTCGTGCCCGTCCTGCCGCTCTCCCCGGATCGCGAAGAACGCCGATTCGGCGTCGGCCTCGCGGCTGTCGATGACCACGCGACCGAACGGGAGCTCTCCCCCCTGGACGACCTCGCCCGACACCATGCTCGCAAGGCGGGCGAAATTCAGCGCAGGCATGAAGACACCTCCGGGCTCGGAGTCGAGTCGACTTGCGGGGGAAGGTTCCCGGGGAGGTTGGACACCGACTGGCTCTGCCGACTCCGCCGGGTTCGATACAGGATCGCCCCTTCCCCTTTGGGCTGCCCGGCGATCCGCATCCTCCCACGCTCTCGTCCACTTGCCGACGGAGCCGGAAGAGCCAGTCGATGAAGCTGATGATTATAGTAGATCATTTTATCTCGAATTCAAACCTATTTTTTTCGATATGACTCGTGCTCATTAAGATGCATATTTCTCGAAGATCGCAGGGCGACCTCGACCTCTTCACGGTCATCGAAATGCAGAATCTCGTCCCCGACCACCTGGTAGGTCTCGTGCCCTTTGCCGGCGACCACGACGACCTGCTGCTCGCCGGCCAGCTCGACGGCCTTTCGGATCGCGTCCCGCCGGTCGGCGATGATCTGCGCGTCGGTCCTTCCCCCGGCGGCGTACCCCGCCTCGATCTCGCGGAGGATCACCAGCGGGTCCTCGCTGCGCGGGTTGTCGCTCGTGAGAATGGTCGTATCGGCCAGGTTCGCCGCGATCGCTCCCATGAGGGGGCGCTTGCCGGCGTCGCGGTCGCCGCCGCAACCGAATACGAGGACGACCTTCCGGTCAGGAGCGAGCTCCCGCACGGCGTGGAGCAGTTTCTCGAGAGCGTCGGGCTTATGCGCGTAGTCGACGATGATGGCGCGGCCGGAAGGTGCGCCGACGCGCTCGAACCGCCCCCGCACGCTGATGAGATTTCGCACGCCCGTCTCGATCGCGTCGCGCTCGATGCCGACCGTGATGGCGGCACCGATCGCGGCCATCCAGTTCGCGAGGTTCGGTGCTCCGAGAAGGGGTGACTCGATGGCGATCGGCCCGATCGGGGTCTCGAGCGTTCCGCGAAGCCCGTCGATCGAGATCGAGAAGCCCTCCGCTGGATGAATGTCGGCGGAGGCATCGGTCGCGAAGGTCATCGCGGCATCGCCGAGCTCCTCGATCAGCTTCCGTCCATAGGCATCATCGGCGTTCACGACAGCCGACCGCTTCGACCGGTCGATCTGGTCGAAAAGCATCTTCTTGGCGGCGAAGTAATCCTCGAAATCGCGATGAAAGTCGAAGTGGTCGCGCGAGAGGTTCGTGAAGACGGCGGCGGCGAACGGAACGCCGGCGGTTCGTTTGAGGCTGAGAGCGTGCGAGGAAACTTCCATGACGGCGAGGCGCACGCTCTCGTCGACCATGCGAGAGAACCACCGCTGGAGGACGACGGCGTCCGGCGTCGTCCGATCGGCGATCTCGCGGACGCTGCCAGCGCGATACTCGATGGTTCCGATCAGCCCCGCCGGCTCGCCGGTCGCGTCGAGAATCGATTCGATCATCAGCGCCGTGGTCGTCTTGCCGGAAGTCCCGGTCACGCCGATCAGGCGGAGCTTCGAGGCAGGGTGACCGAAAAATGCGCTGGCGAGCCTTGCGAGAGCGGCGCGCGCGTCGGCGACCTGAATGAACGGGGCGCCTTCAGGTGCGATCCGCTTTTCGGAGACGATGACGGTCGCGCCTTTATCCAGAGCCTGATCGATGAAGGTCGCGCCATCGACGACGAACCCCGGAACGGCGACGAAGATTGCGCCGGGGCCGACTTGCCGCGAATCGGAAGTTACGAGGGAGACGTCGGCTTCGCCGTCGGCCTGCATGGCGACGATCTCGACATCTCCGAGCAGGTCTTTCAGCTTCATGGGTTGAGCTCCTCCGCGCCGCGGGACATGATCAGCTCGACCCGCGCGCGCTCCGGAGTGGCTCCTGGTGCGGGACTCTGTTCAGCGACCACGCCACGACCGACTGCACGAACTTCGAGCCCGGCGCGGGTCGCCTGCGCGACCGCCAGCCTCGCGTCCAGCCCCCGAAAATCGGGAATCACGACACTGTCTGGAGAGCCCACCGCCTCCGCGGTTGACGTCGGGTCAGCTTCGCCTCGGAGTTGCGAGAATGCGGCCAGCCGGATCACGGGCGCGATCTCCACTTCCCGCCTCGGAATGCTCGCCGGAACGTCCAGGTACCGCAGCGCCCCCTCGGCGATCGCGCGAAACACGGGCGCCGCGATGGTGCCACCGTAGCCCCCTCCCCGCGGATCCTCGATGACGACGAGAATCACGACACGCGGGCGGTCGGCCGGCGCGTAACCCGTGAACGAGGCGATCGTTTTCGTCGGGTGGTATCCCCCGCGCTCCGGAACCTGCGCCGTCCCCGTCTTTCCGGCTGCGACGTGTTCCGCCAGCCGGGCCTGCTGGCCCGTGCCTCTCGTGACGACTCCTTTGAGAATCTCGTTGAGGATCGCCGCCGTCCGTCCCGAAACGACCTGAAGCGGAGCCGGCCGCTCGGGCTGCCAGACCACACGATCCTCCCGGTCGACCACGCGCTCGACGATCTGGGGACGGAGGAGCTCGCCACCGTTGGCGATGGTTGCGGTGGCGACGGCCAGCTGCAGCGGCGTCACGGCGATCTCCTGTCCGATCGACACCACCGCGTTCGAGAGACTGGACCAGCGCTCG